>JAFYEL010000076.1 GCA_017544285.1 Lachnospiraceae bacterium
AATCGCCAACTCCGACTAATCGAGCGAGTCATTCGCGCATAGCGGTAAACGCTCTTGACTCGCTCTTCAAGTCTCCGTAGGCGCTGGATCTCATCGAGCAGGTCCTTAATGCGCCATTCCCGTGGCCACAGGCTCCTCGAGACCTGATATTGTTCTGATCATCGTGAGGAGATACATACGAAGATTTGCCGGGCTGTTCGAGGACGTCATCACTTAATGAAAGCGAGCAAAGCGAAGCTTGAATTTAGTGATGCTACGCCGCAGACCAGAGCGAGAGCGTCGCGGCAAACTTCGTTGGATCGACGAGCGAACTTTGAACCTTATCAATAGAGATCAAAATCACAACATCAATATCACGGTCAGTATCACCGCAGGCACGGAAAGCAATCCCGTAAGCAGTTTCAGATTGTCATCCCCAAGCCACGTCCAGTAACACAGCGGAATAAGTATTGCATTGTAGGCCGCCATGCATATCCTCTTGGCCCGCTTCGAAAGCTTGATCCTGTCAGGTATGGGCGGTGCTCCAACCATTCCCACATCATCCGAAGTCACAACCGAAAACACCGGTATCCCGAAGATCACCGCAAATACAAAGTCGTTAAGGATGATGTAAAGCCCCATATTCTCTATGTGGAGCTGAAAGATCAGCCATAGTCCCGTGGCTATCATCCAGGAGACCGCAAGGGCAGCTATGAGCGAGATCCAGATATAACACACTATCTTTTTTACGCCATGGAGGTTGGGCCTCTCATCGTAGAAAAGGTACCAAAGCTTGTAAGGCAGATAAGCCGCAGCAAAATTCCCGATAAATCCAAGGGAAGATGACCAGGCAAGGGTACCGAAGAAATCCGCCACAAGATTTCCGCAGGCACAGGCAAGTCCGCCAATGGGTCCGAAGAGAAGTCCCGCGGGAACGGGGATGGCATTCACCGGTCTGACCTCCGTAAAGCCTTCCACAAGGACCATTACCTTAAAGCAGGCTCCCAGGATTATGAAGGCCAGAAAAACTATGAGGAATTGAGTTTTCTTGCTCATGCCTTCCGCCTCCTCTTCTTCCTTATGACATCCAGATCTACCTCAGCCACGGTGGCACCTATTGCTATGCAGACAGCTCCTACAAGGGTGGAGGTTGAAAATATCTCCTCGACGCCGCCAAACTCCTGGGGTATCAGCACCGCAAGAGCCAGGGTGACTATGGGTTCGAGAGCAAAGATGATCACTATGTCCACGGGGTCCGAATACTTCTCCCCGAACATCAGCATAATGAAGGCATAGGCCTTTGAAAAGAAGGCCAGCACAAAGATGGATGCCAGAAAGCTCTTTGTGTAATGGAGCCTGAATATCATTCCGGGACTTTCGATGGTCCAGAGAATGGCCGACACAGCTCCCATCACCACCATCTGCACCACAGCAAGGGTGATGGCGTCATCCTTCTGGCAGAACCTGGAGGATACCACGGTGTAAACGGACATGCAGATGCAGTCCCCAAGCATGAAAAGGGTGCCCGCCACGGGGAAATCACTCAGGGACAGACCGTTGGTGATAAGCACGCCGGCCAGTATGAAAACTATCCCCACTATCTTTTGCTTCGAGGGTATCCTCTTGTAAAAGATCAGCATCAGCAGTGGCAGGAAAATGATATCAAGGGATGTCAGAATTGAAGCTGACGAGGAAGGGAGCCTCTCCACTCCCTCCTTTTCAAAGATCAGTACCAGCATCATGATCACGGCCAAACCCACGCCGTGCAATGCCGTAGAGCGGTCAAGCTTCTTAAGCCGGCTTCCGAAACACAGAAGCAGCAGAATGGCGGCAATGCCGTTGATAAGAGTTAGGTAGCCGAAGGAGGAAAGCTCCTCCGGGAGACTCTTTATGAAGATGTAAGCCGATGCCCAGCAGAGCATCACGGAAAAAACAATAAAATTGCTCTCGGCTTTTTTCATACAGACTCCGTTTATCTGAGCTTGAATGCGAGCATTGTGAGGTCGTCAAACTGATCGGCATCTCCGACGAAGGCGTCGACGCCGTCCCTGACATTTTTAAGCAGCTTCTCGGGATCGGCATCAGGCTCCGAATTAAGAGCTTCAAGCATCCTGTCGGTACCGAAGAGTTCATTATTTGCGTCGGTGGCCTCAGCCACACCGTCGGTGTAAACAAAGATGGTATCACCCTTGCCGATCTCGAAATCATGCTCCCTGAAAGGAATGCCGTCCATGGTAGCAACTGCGGGAGAATGTCTGTACACCACCAGTTCGAAATCGCCCCCTGCCTTGCGGAGCACGGGATGCTCGTGGCCGGCGTTGGCAGCCTTGCCCTTTCCGGTGGATATCTCGATTATGGCAAGCCATACGGTGACAAAGAGTTCGGCCTCATTGCCCTCGCAGAGCTGTGAATTCACATCCGTCAGTATCTGTCCCGGGCCGCCTCCCATCATGGCACGGTTCTTTATAAGGGTCTTTGCGATGACCATGAAGAGCGCCGCGGGAACTCCCTTGCCGGACACATCGGCCATAACAAGAGCGATGTGATCGTCATCGATAAGGAAGAAATCGTAAAAGTCGCCTCCCACTTCTTTCGCGGGATCCATGCTGGCGAAGATATCAAACTCCGACCTGTCGGGATAGGGAGGGAAGATCCGGGGCAGCATATCCGCCTGGATCTGGGTGGCTACATTGAGCTCCGTGCTTATACGGGCGTTCTCCTTTGTTACATGCTCGAACTCCTTCATGTAATTTCGGAGCTCCACCGACATGCTCTCAAAGGATCTGGCAAGTCCGCCGATCTCGTCGCTGCTTTGGATGTCGGTCTCCAGGGTCTCGCCCTTTTTCATCTGATCTGCCACAAAGCTTTCGGTCAGGGTGTGAAGCTTTCCGATGGGCTCGATGACAGTAACGTGCAGTCTGTTGTAGAAGATGGTGCAGGCAACCAGTATCGCAAGCACCATGAAGCCGGTGATGACCCCAAGGAAGGATCTTATCTCACTGTTGACATCATCCATTGAAACATCCACGGAGGAAAGCGCCACTGCCCTGCCCTGGGAATCATAGACGGGCACAAAGGCGGATGCAACATAGCCGTAAACCGCGTTGTCGGTGACCAGCATCTCTCTTGTCTTGCCGGGTTCGTTGAAGGCGGCCTTCATGGCCTGTTCGCCGCTCTGGTAATAATTGTCAAAATCGCCCAGATCGCATACACCTTCCTCCACATCGGGGTCTCCGGCATCCCAGATGTAGAAATAACCGGTTTCCTGGGGAATGACTATGTAGAGATATTTTATACCCGAGTCCTCTCGCATTTTCCTCAGAAAATCGAGGGTCTCGGCATAGTAATCATCCTTCTGAAGGGTATCCCTGTAATTGTTTATCGTGTCGCCGTCCACATAGTTGGCTGCGATGCTGGCCAGGGAATATGCGTTGGCCGAGTATTCCTCCTCCATCTGTACACGATAGAACGCCGAGACGCCTAAGCTGATGAGCAGCCACAGCGCCACAAAACATACTACCAGTACAAACAGTATTTTACCTTTCAGACTCTTGGATTTTTCATTTTTCATGGCAGATCTCTCTTAAAAAGCAAACGGATAAGCTATACTCTCCCAAACCTCTTCGGGCTTGTGAGCCTCAACGAGGGCAAGCCGTACATGGCCGTCCGCCAGACGGTATATCAGCCGGTCTCCTATCATGACCTCATCGTATTCGGGTTTTGCGTTTCCAAACTCGGCAGAGACTATAAACCATACGGAGCCGGCGCATTTGACCCTCATCATGCGATTGTAGATCCTGTACCTGCAGGATGCCTCATCCACCGTAAGTTCATGGGAAAGCCTGGCTTCGTCATAGCGTTCGACACGCCACATGGGCAGCCGCTCCCTCTGGGGCTTTGCTCCCTGCCACGCTGTTTCCGGATCCTTTGCAAATTCCTTTGTAATGCCAAGGGCGGCAAGATCGCACTTCATGTACAGATCCACGCTTGAATCCCCGGGAAGGACAGGAACCCTTTCCTGAAACAGTATGTCGCCGGTATCAAAGCTCTCTTCCAGCCTGTGGAGAGTGACCCCGGTTTCGGAAAGCCCTCTTTCCATGGCACATTCTATCGGACAGTAACAACGTCCCTCCGGAAGGAGAGACGCATGCATATTTACTCCGCGGAAACGATCGTCAGCGGGAACCGGAATCTTCCGGCCGTAGTCGGCGCTGAAAAACCAGAAGCAACCTTCATCCATGTATTTCTCGATGGCTGCCCCGGTGATCGTTTCTTTATGTATCCTGATGTTGTTTTGACGGGCCAGTTCGCATATGCCCTCGTCCCTGAAATAATCCTCGATACAGCCGCAAGAATACAGGGCCACAACTTCATGCTCTCTGACCAGGTATTCAAAGCAGGAGTAATGAGCATCCGTTCCGAGATATACAAGCTTCATTTTGTGATCCCCTTGGTGATGGTCAGGACATTTCTGCCATCCCTGTATTCATAGTCGACGCTGTCCATACTCTTTTTCACCATGAAGATGCCGAGGCCGCCGATGGGCCTGTCCTCTGCGCTGAGGGTGACATCGGGATCCTCCTTTGCCAGGGGGTTGTAGGGAATGCCTGCGTCGGAAAATTCGATCGAAAATAAGGCCGGGTCACCGGTGACTCCGGCCTTGATCAAAGCTCGTCCCTCATTGGGATCGTATGCATAGTGAGCGATATTGACAAAGATCTCTTCCACAGCGATATCTATCTGCACCTGAACCTTAGGGCTGCATTCTGCCTCCTCAAGTATCCCGTCCACGAAGGCGAGAACATCGTCAAGCTTTTCGATTTTCGCTTCAATATCAAGCTCTTTCATACTTTACTCTATGCTGAGGATATCTGAAAATCCTGTTACGTCAAAGATCTCCTTAACATCGTCATTTGCATTGGTAACAACCATGGTACCCTGCTTGTTCATGATCTTCTGTGCGGAAAGAAGAACGCGGAGACCGGCACTGGAGATGTACTCAAGGGACTTCATATCGATAACCAGCTCGGTTACGCCGTCAAGGCTCTCCTTGATCTTTGCCTCAAAGTCGGGAGCAGTTGTGGTATCAAGTCTGCCCTCAAGTCCGAAAGTGAGTTTATTCGCATTTGACTCTTTTGTGATGTTTAACATAGTATCCTCCTTGTTTTATAAATACTTAACCGTGATAAACGGTTTAAATATCGAGTTCAATGACCATGTCCACACGGTCCTTTTTGATGCCTACCGTAACGTTCTTTGCGATGCTTGCGACTATGGATTTTTCAAGCTCGTCCCATGCCTCTGATGCCTCGACCTCGTCGCGCTTTTCTTCGAGGGAATCCCTGTAGGACTCAAGAGTCCATATGCAGGCGCTGTCCATTCCGGGAGATGCCCCCATGCCCAGACCGAAGAGATCCGGAGAGGTTCCGCCGTACTCCTGTTGCATCCTCATGACCTCATCGTAGTTGAGAATGCCGTTTTCGATGATATCTCCAAGCTTGCTCATGAAGCCCTTTACCGCGGCGTTTTTGCCGGAGCTGGAAACTCCCAGGAGCCCGCTCTTTTTGGCGGCGTCCATTATGGTCTTTGCGGTGAGACAGATGCGGCAGCCCTTATCGTCTCCCTCGATATGGATCATGGCCTGATAATCGTTCATCATGGCCTTTGCCATGCCCAAAGTCTCCTCAACAAGAAGGCGAAGGTGAATGGCCTTTTTGCCTTTGAGTCCGAACTTTTCGATGAACTGCTCCGTGAGCTCCATCGCCTCACTGACCTGATCGCTTTTGTTATCAAGTATCAGTTTGTCTGTAATTACGGTGATCATTGATAAACCTCCAATATAATGTAACATTATACCACATCTTTATGTGGTTTTTCCACTATTTTTGCTCTGTGTCCTGAGGAGCTCATCAAACTCCTCAAGAGGCATGGGCTTGTAATACCAAAAGCCCTGGGCTCTGCGGCAGCCGTTCTCCACAAAGAAGTCGCGCTGCTCTTCGGTCTCTATGCCCTCCACTATTATATTTACCCCCAATTCCTGGAGCATGGCCAGAAGGTGCCTTATTACCACCTTGCTCCTTCGTCCGGAGATATCCGAAAGGAATTCCTTGTCGATCTTTACCTCGTCAAACTCCTGTCCCTTCAGCATGTTCAGGGAAGAATATCCGCTTCCGAAATCATCCATGGAAATGACAAAACCCTTATTTCTCAATTTCACCAGGTCACTGTTTATGTTCTTTTCCCCGGTGAAGGCGCTCTCTGTCAGCTCCAGGGGCACATAGCCCGCCGGCACTCCGTATCTGTCGCACATCTCCGAAAATGTCTCAGACAGACTTGCATCGTAAATGTGCATCCTTGAGACATTTATGGAGATGGGCACCGGAGATCTGCCCTCATCCAAAACACGCTTCTGATATTGGAAGACCTGGGACCAGACTCTTTTGTCAACCTTGATGACCAGTCCGGTCTTTTCGATGATGGGGATGAACTCGCCGGGGCTGACCATGCCCTTTTCGGCACTGAGCCATCTGACCAGAGCCTCGCCGCCCACAATACGCCCCGTGACCATATTTACCTTGGGCTGGACGTAGGGAACGATCTCGCCCTTCTCCAGAGCCTCCATCATATCGCTCTCAACAAGCTTTTCCCGAAGCATGTTGGTGCGCATCTCTTCGGTGAAAAAGTTATAGTCGGCGTAATACTTGCCCTTGACCTCGGAAAGAGCCAGAGTCGCGCAGTCCTTGAGATAAGGGATCGCCGGCTGAACCTCTTCGGAGGCGCAGATGCCGAATGAAATGATAACCCTGTAGGCAAAGGGGAAGGTTTTTATCCTGCGCTGTATGGCCACCGCTATATCCGCCAGTTCCTGTTTATTGCGATATGCGGTAAACAGGCAGAAGTTATCCGCTCTCAGATGACCCGCAACAGTGAAGGGCCGTTCCTTGACATACTCATTAAGACATTCGGCGATAAACTTAAGGAGCCTGTCTCCCTCTTTCCTGCCAAGGAATTCATTGACAGCCTTGAACTGAGTGATGTCCATGACTATCACGGCATAGCGCTCCTCGGGGTGTTCCTTCACTATCTCGCCGGCACTGTAATAAAAAAGTCGCAGTACAGGAAGCCCCGTGAGGGAATTGTAATTCGACTCATGATTAATGTCTTTTATCTTGTTTTTTTCACTGTGATATAGTTCCTCTTTTCCCTCCTTGGTCGACTGAAAGGAGGAATAAAGGATCTCATCACGTTTTCTGTCCAGCATTTAAGTCTCCCCGTTACTATTAAGCAAAAACAACTCAGATGAACTATTGACAAAAAACATGTCTTTGTGATATAAGTTTATAGTCGGTCTGCGGACAGACACCATAAAGGGGAATCATACAGTGGCAGTATCACGGTCTCCAAAACCGTTCACGGGGGTTCGAATCCCTCTTCCCCTGCTAATTAAAAAGCCCGCGAAAACCTTGGTTTTCTGGGGCTTTTTTTGCTCCCTGTCTTCTGTATTCCCTATCTGTACTGCTCAACCCACTTTTTGTAATCATACTTGTGGCTGTGGTTGTCGTCATCGCCGTAGTAGTCATTGTGCTTGGGATGGGGATCGCCAACCATTATTACCTTGTAATCGCTTACCCAGTGCTCATCCCACTCGTCGGGGTAGGGATGACCCTCGGTGTTTATGCCCCGGGCGGATGCCTGAAGATCGTCGGTGATGCGAAGATCCTTTGTGGCAAAGAGTGTGCCGCAGTCTGCGCATACATAAAGCACTCTGTAGGTGCGGTAGAAGCATGCGATAATGTTTCTGTCGCTGGTAACCCCTGTCCAGCTGCCGTCCCAGCCCACAAACTCAAGGCCATCGATGCAGGGTGTCTCGGGAGGTGTGGCAGTGCCTCCGTAGGGGATAACGTCGGTAAACCAAAGCTCTCCGTTGGAGCCGTTGTACCATCTGACAACGCAGGTCTTTCCGGGATTGCCCACGGGGTTAAGCCTTATGGATTCCTCGGCGGTAAGGCGCTTTGCCTGAGTCATCACCGTGGGAGGATAAGGCGAGGTCTTTAAGGTAGTGCCGGTGGAGATGGAATGCTCTCCGGCTGTGGAATAGCTCAGCACGCCTGTGGGTGCGGAATGATATACATCGCAGACGTCCACGGACTGTTTTGCATCGCCCATGGGCATGTATACGGCCGTGGCCACGGTATTCTGCATCACACAGTTGAGAGGTACGTCCCAGCCGCAGAAAGCGAAGCCCGTAACGTTTATATCGACGGGGCCGTTGTAGGCAGCGGAGTGCCCCTGCTCAACGTATGAAACATAGTTTCCGTAGGGTGTTACAAAGGTGACGCTCACCTGTGCCGCATATACCGCGGTGCTCATAAACAGGGTCATGAGAAGCCCTGTGATGATCCCCATAGAGATCCCGGAAATGGATTTTTTCATTACTCCTCCTTAGCGAAGCTGCCTTATGTGCACAAATACAATTTCATTTTATCACATGTTTTACATAATTTCCAACAGATTTTGTTGATTTTTCGACAGAATTGACAAAATGAACCCGGAAGTGGTAAGATGATTGTGCTGTATATCTGTGTATTTCCAGGGAGGGAGGCCAAATAATATGGATGTTTCGTTGGCAATGCCGGATATAGCTTCTTTATCAATGGTCATGGCTCAGAACCGTCTCCAGAATGATATCGGGACCGCCGTCATGGCAAAGGCTCTCGAAAATTTCGAGGACACCGGAGCTGAGATGACAAAGATGATGGAGTTATCGGTAAATCCGGATGTCGGAGCAAACTTCGACATGGCAGTATGACAAAAAGGGGGATGGCGCAGCCATCCTCCTTTACTTTTCTCTTTTACAGCAGTTTTTTAAGCTTTCCCCTGAGTCTCTGCAGGGCGTTGTCCGTGGACTTGGGATCTCTTCCCAGCACTCCCGCGATCTGTGAAGTGCTCATACCCGTTATATAAAGATCCAGCACCTCTCTCTCCAGGGGGCTGAGATTGTTCTCTATGACATCGTTTATGTGCTCCGCTCTCTCCCGGGTTATCATCATGCTCTCGGGGTTTGACTCCTCCCCAGCGCTGAGACGGTTCAGCAGAAGCTCTCCTTCCCGGCCGGATTCATCCGTTGTGGCGGAATAAAAGGAGACATAGGCATTCAGGGGGCCGTGCTTTTTTCTGTTTGAATTTTTCACCGCGGTGTAGAGCTGGCGGAGTATACAAAGCTGGGCAAAGGTCTCAAAGGAGGCATCCCTTCCGCTGTCATAATCCCTGACAGCCTTAAAGAGCCCCACCATTCCCTCCTGGATAAGGTCATCCCTGTCGGCTCCGAGGATGAACATGGTGCCCGCTTTTTTCCTCACAAGGTTTTTGTACCGGTCCATGAGAAGGTCCGTCACCTTGTCGTCACCGTCTCTTATAAGTGCTATCAGCTCTTCGTCGGAATATCCGCTGTAATCCCTCAAGATACGCCTCTCCTCTGCCTTACCACTTCATAGGCCAGCACTCCCGCAGCCACTGAAGCGTTCAGTGAATCTATATCACCCCTCATGGGTATGGAAGCGGTCATATCGCACTTCTCTCTCACCAGGCGGCTCACTCCGTCTCCCTCGGAGCCTATGACTACTCCGATGGGGCCGGTGAGATTCAGATCGTACATCACCTGTCCGTCCATTGCGGCGCAGACAAACCAGAGGCCCTTTTCCTTAAGCTCCTCTATGGTGCGTCCCATGTTGGTGACCTTTGCCACCGGGGTGTAGTTCAAAGCTCCCGCAGAAGCCTTTGCCACCGTGGCAGTCAGTCCCACCGCCCTGTTTTTGGGTATCACGACTCCGTGGGCTCCCGCCAGGTTTGCGGTTCTTATGATGGCTCCCAGGTTGTGGGGATCCTCTATTCCGTCAAGTAAAAAAATGAAGGGATCCTCTCCCTTCTTCCGGGCAGCCTCGAGGATATCCTCAAGCTCCGCGTATTCGTAGGCGGCGATATAGGCGATGACTCCCTGATGGGCTCCGGTCTTTGAGATCTGGTCAAGCCTCTCTTTTTTTACATACTCAATGGTCAGGGAGCGCTTCTTTGCCTCTCTTTTAATGGTCTGTATGGGGCCGTCCTGGCAGCCGTCCAGTATGAAGAGACGGTCGATCTCACGGCCGCTGCGGAAGGCCTCCGTCACCGGATTTCTTCCCTCTACGGTAAATTCTTCGTTTCTCATATGATCTCCGTTTCACGGGCATCGGGCTGCTGCAAAGACAGGGCCGGATCATCCTTTCCGTCAATAAGCCGGACGCCTTCATACACCAGGGCCGCTATCCTTTCGTGCTGCCCCAGCTTGTAAAGATATCCCAGCAGGGCCTCAAAGCCCGTGGCCTTATGATACTGGGTAAAAGTGGCGTTCTTTGCCTTATTCTTGGGCTTTGCGTTAACGCCCCTCCTGTATATGGCTTCTTCCTCGTCGGAGAGAAGCCGGTTCTCCAGAAGGTATTCCGCCGTTCTGGCCTGGGCTCTGGCGCTGACATACTTTTCGGTGCGCTCGTGCAGCTTTGAGGCTGCGGTATTGCCTCTGTTTACAGCCACGTTGGCGGCTACCAGCGAGTGGACAGCATCCCCCAAAAAAGCCAGGGTCAGGGGTGAAAGCTCGTTTAAGGGAGTTTTGGGTTCCCCGAAAAGATCGATTATGCTTTCCTCCATTTTACGCCCTCTCTGGTATCTTCAAGGATGATACCCTTTGACAAAAGCTCGTCCCTGATGGCGTCGGCGGTGGCAAAATCCTTTGCCTTCTTTGCCTCGGTCCTCTCCTTTATCTTCTGCTCCACATAGGCGGTGAGTGTCTCGTCGACTCCCTCATCCTCGAACACAGTAAGCCCCAGCACGTCGGTCAGGGTAAAGAGCAGGTCCTTTATCTTTACGATGAATTCCTTTGAGGAAGCGGCGGAAACATTTGAGTTTATGAACCTCACCAGCTCAAATACGACTGAGATGGCATCCGCGGTGTTAAGGTCGTCATCCATGGCTTCGTTGAAGCGGCGGGTGTACTCATCGGCTTCCTTGAGGAAGGCCTCCTCCTCATTGGTCATGCTGCCGTCTTTGCCATCAAGCTCCTTCAGGGTCTTTGCGCAGATCCTGATCCTGTCCAGGGAATTCTTTGCTGCCTCCATAAGAGAGGCCGAGAAATTCAGGGGACTGCGGTAATGAGCCTGGAGCATAAAGAAACGCAACACCTGAAGATCGTATTTTTCGCTTATATCCCTTACGGTAAAGAAGTTGCCTTCGCTCTTAGACATCTTTTTGTTGTCGATGTTCAAAAAGGCGTTGTGCATCCAGTATCTTGAAAAAGGCTTGCCGTTGGCCGCCTCGCTCTGGGCGATCTCGTTCTCATGGTGGGGGAAGATCAGGTCCTCGCCTCCCGCATGGATATCGATCTCGTCCCCGAGATATTTCTTGCTCATGACGGAGCACTCGATATGCCATCCGGGCCTGCCGTCGCCCCAGGGTGAAGGCCAGGATATCTCGCCCTCCTTTTTGGGCTTCCAGAGCACGAAATCAAAGGGATCTTCCTTGCCGTCCTCTCCCGTCACGTTTATGAACCTGTGGCCTGCCTCCAGATCCTCCAGCTTCTTGTGGGAGAGCTTTCCGTAATCCTTGAATCTGTTTACCCTGTAGTAAACGGTTCCGTCCGCCGTGGGATAGGCATACCCCTTATCGATGAGGGTGGATATCATGTCTATCATGCCCTGTATCTCGCAGGTAGCCTTGGGATGGACGGTGGCTTCCTTTACGTTCATGGCGGCCATGTCCTTTTTGCACTCCTTGATATATCTCTCGGAGATGACTCCTGCCTCCACTCCTTCTTCGTTTGCGGCCTTTATTATCTTGTCGTCCACATCCGTAAAGTTGGATACGTAGTTGACTTCAAACCCCCTGTATTCCATATACCTTCTGAAGGTATCGAAAACTATCATGGGTCTGGCGTTTCCGATGTGTATGAGGTTATACACCGTAGGTCCGCAGACGTACATCCTGACTTTGTTTTCCTCGATGGGCCTGAACTCTTCTTTTCTTCTGCTGAGTGTGTTAAAAATCTTCATAATGCTCCTCATTTTTCTACACCGGCGCACGGCCCGGTAACTATTTTCTCGGACAGCCGGGGCACGAAGCGCACCCCGCGGTCACATCCACGTCACGCATGTATCCTCCGGGCTTATCTATGCTGCATACCGCCTGGGCGGCAATCCCCTCTTTACTTCCCGTAAAGCCAAGCCCCTCCTCGGTGGTGGCCTTAACGCTCACCTGGGAAACATCTATCATCAGTGCCCGGGCTATGTTTTCCCTCATGCTGTCGATGTGGGGCCGCATTTTCGGTGCCTGGGCTATTATGGTGGAATCGATATTGATTATGTAGTATCCCGCATCGGAGAGGATCTCTCCTGTCTTTTTCAGAAGCTCAATGCTGGAAACACCGCGGTATCTCTCGTCACTGTCGGGAAAGTGAAGCCCTATGTCGCCAAGGGCAGCAGCTCCCAGCAGAGCGTCCATTATCGCGTGGAGAAGGACATCCGCATCCGAATGTCCCAGAAGTCCTTTCTCGTATTCTATCTTTACGCCGCCCATGATCAGATCTCTGTCATCAATGAGTCTGTGGACATCGTAGCCTGTTCCTACTCTCATGTTTTATCCTTGTTCTGTGCAAATATATGCCCGGCATCACCGGCGCCGGGCCTGACGACTAATATATTATCTCATTTTGCGGATTTCAGCAATAATCATTCTCTTTTCCCGGCCTCAATCCCCAAAGAACATATCCAGCCCTTCGGCTGCGCCCCGGGCCACCTTAGTCAGGGTCCCATGGGAGTAATCCGATGCGGTATCACCTATCTCAATATAAAAATAGCATAAAATGAGAGGAATTCATAGAATCAAGAAGAGCCCCCTCTCACCCGAGGAGGCTCTTTCAGACTGTTTTCGTCATCAATTTTTATCGATCCTTCACACCGGCTCTCCGGCTATGGCCGCAAGCTCTTCGGGGATCACATCACCTTCATCTGCATCAGGCTCTTCGTCCTTAACTCCGATGCCAAGCTCTCTGAGCTTTTCCAGAAGCTCTTCCAGAGAGGAGGCTTTAAGCTTAAGTTCTTCCTCACGCTTTTCCTCAAGCTTCTGCTCTTTCTGCTCTTCGATGCGCTCTCTCTGCTCATCCGAGCTTTCCCTGAGCTTTGCGAAGAACTCCATGGTTCCGTCGGCGCCGACTCTGATGCCTACGCTTTCGATCTTATCGGCATCTTCGCCCAGTTCTTCGAAGAGGTCCCCAAGCTTTGAGGTGGACTCCTCTATGCCGGCAATACACTTGTTTTTGAAATCCTCATCCTCAGCCATCTTTTCCAGGGTGTCGGGATCGATGAGCACGGAGTACTCCTTTGTGCCCTGGGACATGATGGACTGGGCTTCTTCGTCGCCGGAAGTCTTTGCAATAAAGAAATCCATGTTTCCGTACTTTTCTTTAAGCTCGTCAAGAAGCTTCTGTGCCTTTTCGGAAAGCTGGGGTCCCTCGGTCTTTTCGGCGGTGATATTTTTCCTCACTGCCATATTTCCGTAGAGGAAGCCCTTGTCCACCGCTTTCTGAGCACCCTTGTCGTAGGTGGCTCCGGCCTTTTCCCAGGAGGATGCTTCCTTATTCTGTGCGCCCTCCATGGCTTTACCGAATGGCTTTTCCTTTTTGCCGGGTGCGTCCGGCCTGTCTTTTTTCCCGGGCTGCATGCGATTAACGTAATCCTGCATCATATCCCCGGGCATTGAACCTATCTGAAAACCCATAATTTTACCTCCATGTACGCTTGCTATTCAGTCATCCGGGTTTATCCCGGTGACGTTGAAATATACATTTCAGATTATGTATCGGCCTTCAGGAGGAAAAACTTAACACTGCATCCTTTACCGAGCTGACGGGAACTATCTTTATCCCTTTGATATCCTTCATCCTCTCGGCGTTGGTGCGGGGAAGGATGACGGTGGTAAAGCCCATTTTCATGGCTTCCCTGACTCTCTGTTCCGCAAGGGACACGGACCTGACCTCGCCGGAGAGTCCCACCTCTCCGAAGGCCATGACGCTGTCGTCAATGGGCCTGTTCTTAAAGCTGGAGATCACCGAGAGCACTATGGCAAGATCCAGGGCAGGCTCGTTCACCTTTATGCCCCCTGCGATGTTTACATAGGCGTCGCAGTCTGAGACCTGGACTCCCAGGCGTTTTTCCAGCACAGCCATCAGTATATTGAGTCTGCCGGAGTCCGTGCCGTTGGCCTGTCTTCTGGGAAATCCGAAGTTAGTCCTGCACACCAGGGCCTGAATCTCCACAAGTATGGGTCTGGTGCCTTCCATGCAGCAGGAGACCACGGCGCCGCTGGCGTTTTCAGGCCGTCCGCTGAGCATGAACTGGGAGGGATTTTCCACCTGTGAAAGGCCCTCGGGACACATTTCGAAAACTCCGATCTCATCCGTGGATCCGAAGCGGTTCTTTACGGCGCGGAGCACCCTGTAGGCGGCGTGCCTGTCCCCTTCGAAATACAGCACGGTATCAACCATATGCTCAAGGACTCTGGGGCCGGCAACGGTCCCCTCCTTGGTCACATGCCCGACTATGAACACGGATATATCCATGATCTTTGCGATCTTCATGAGTAATGCGGTGGATTCCCGCACCTGAGACACAGACCCGGCGGCGGCGTCAACGCTGTCGCTGTGCATGGTCTGTATTGAATCGATGACTATCATCTCGGGAGATGAATCGCTCACCGCCTGTGCTATGAGATCCAGATCTGTCTCGCAAAGCAGCATGAGGGAATCGGAAAAGCTTCCCAGCCTGTCCGCACGCATTTTGATCTGTGATGCGGACTCCTCGCCCGAAATGTACATGATACGCCTGCCAGCGGCCGCCATATTCCGGCAGACCTGAAGAAGCAGCGTGGATTTTCCTATACCGGGATCACCGCCGATCAGGGTCATGGAGCCTTTTACTATACCGCCTCCCAGCACTCTGTCAAGCTCGCTCATGCCCGTGAGGGCCCTTTCGCGCTCTTCCTGACTCACGCTGTTGATGGACACGGCCTTTGCCGCCCTGACCTTATCCTGCCCCAGCAATACGGTGCTCTTTGCCGCGGGTTTAACCCGCTCTTCCACGAAGCTGTTCCACTGTTTGCAGGCGGGACACTGTCCCAGCCACTTGGCGGATTCATGTCCGCAGTTCTGGCAGAAGAACACCGTCTTTTCTTTTTTAGCAGCCATTTGGGTACCTATTTTTTGATCTCTACCCTGACCTCCTGACCGGGGTTCAACTCAACGCTTATGGAAAGCTTGCCGCTCAGATTTGTCTTTACCTTGCCGGCATCCTCTCCGTCAATGACAACTCCGTATTCGGTGTCTTCCTCAAGCCCCAGGGTGAGCTGTGCGTCCTCTTCGCCCTCTACGGTGAAGCTTACGCCCTCATCCGATGTTTTGAAGCCGGTGACCGAGGTACCGGGTACGGATTCGTAGGCAAAAGCGCCGTCCTTCTCCAGCTTGGTCATGGTCGAAAAGGTCTTTACCTTGTAGAGCGCACCGCCGCACGGAAAGTCCTCCTTCTTTGCCTTCTGATCGAGCTGATGATTACCGAAGCTGATGCTTCCGTCAGCCTCGCCTCTGATGAGCTCTTCTACAACTGCCATTGTTTTTCTCCTTTCGCTATTCAAACACAAGCCTGTCTTTTTTGCCTGTGACCTTTACTTTTCCGCCCCTTTCAACCTTGCCCGAGAGTATCTCCTGAGCCAGGGGATCCTCCACCATAGTCTGGATGGCTCTCTTAAGGGGTCTTGCTCCGTACTTTCTGTCGATGCCCTTTTCGATGATGTATTTCTTTGCGGAACGGCTCACCACCAGAGTGATGTCCAGGTTCTCTTTTGCCCTCTTAACAAGGTCGCTCACCAGCAGGGTGACTATATCCTTCATCTCGTCATCGCTGAGTGCGTGGAATACTATGGTCTCATCGATACGGTTCAAAAATTCGGGCTTAAAGATCTTTTTGACCTCTTCCATTACTCCCCGCTTCATGTCCTCATGGTTTTTCTCGGCGGAGGTATCTGCGGCACATCCCAGCTTCTTGGGATCTATTATGCGCTGGGCACCCGCGTTGGATGTCATTATTATGATGGTGTTCTTAAAGGAGACCTTGCGGCCCTTTGAGTCCGTGATATGTCCGTCGTCCAGCACCTGGAGCAGTATGTTGAAAACATCCGGATGGGCCTTTTCGATCTCGTCGAAAAGAACTACCGAGTAGGGATTCCTGCGAACCTTTTCGGCC
>JAFYEL010000077.1 GCA_017544285.1 Lachnospiraceae bacterium
TCCATTCAGGCCCAGATAATAAACATGTTCGAGCAACTGAGGGACCGCTTCGGCCTGACCTACATGTTCATCGCCCATGACCTGCTTGTGGTAAGACATATCAGCAACCGTATCGCCGTTATGTATCTTGGCAGAGTGGTGGAGCTGGGTGACGCAGACGAGATCTACGAGCATCCTCTTCATCCCTATTCACAGTCTCTGATCTCAGCGGTACCCATTCCCGATCCGGACACCGCCGAGCAGAGCAAACGTATAGTACTCTCGGGGGATATACCCAGCCCCCTTGATATACCCGCAGGGTGTCCCTTTGTGACCAGATGCCCCAGGGCGAAAAAAGAGTGCCACGAGGTCACTCCCGCGCTTAAGGATGCGGGGGCAGGACACATGGTGGCATGTATAGATGTATAAAAGTGGCTATGCCACATTTTTAAGGAGGACATTATGAAAAAAAGAATACTTGCTTTTCTTCTGACAATGGCCATGACGGCTGCCTGTGTGGCCGGATGCGGCGGTGCAGGCGCTCCCGCTGCAGGAGGACAGGATGCGGGTGCTTCTGACGGCGGCGCAAAGACCGAAGACGCGGGAACTGACGCAGGTACAGCAGCTGACGGAAATGAGATCAACGTCTGCCTTGCATCCGAGCCCGATTCACTGGATCCCGCTCTCAACTCCGCAGTGGACGGTGCTACCATGCTGGTGCATCTCTTCTCCGGACTTGCAAAGTGGGAGCAGAGCCCCGAGGGAGTCATGACCCTGGTGCCCGATGCGGCAGTTGAACTCCCCGAGGGAGTTGAAAATGCCGACGGCACAGTGACCTACACCTACACCTTAAGGGACGGCCTCAAGTGGTCGGACGGACAGGATGTCACCGCCGGTGATTTCGTATTTGCATGGAACAGGGCCGCTTCCGCAGCACTGGCCGCAGATTACGGCTACATGTTCGAGGCGGTGGACGGCTATGAAGAGGTTTCCGAGGCCGATGACGACGGCAACCCCGTAAATCCCGACGCCACCCTGAACATCAGCGCTCCCGATGACAAGACCATGGTTGTCACCATAGCAAATGCCATTCCCTACTGGAATGAGCTTCTTGCCTTCCCCGCATACTTCCCCGTGAGGGAGGATGTGGTAAGCGATGAGGGCTGGGCCACCGATCCTTCAACCTATGTGTGCAACGGACCGTACAAGATGGATTCCTGGGAGCATTCAAGCGTGATCAGTCTTGTAAAGAACGAGAACTATCCCGACGCAGACAAGATCACCATGGAGAGGATCAACTGCTACCTTTCCGATGACTACAACAACATGCTCACCAACTTCCAGAACGGTGACTGGCAGTTCATAGACGATGTTCCCACCAACGAGATAGCTTCCCTTAAGCAGAACTATCCCGATGAGTTCATCGTTGCCGGACAGCTGGGTACCTACTATGTATGCTGGAATATCAACGAGGATATCCTTCCCGCAGGCTTTGCCGGAGACGATCCCGAGGCTGCAAAGGCCGAGATCAGAAAGGCCATCGCCCTTCTCTTTGACAGGAACTATATCGTAAACGAGATCTCCCAGGCAGGTGAGCTTCCCGCTTCATCCTTTGTATCCATGGGACTTACCGATTCCGACGGTTCCGAGTTCTACAAGAACGTCGGAGCAGGCAGTTTTGACGGATACTTTGACGTATCAGATGCAGCCTATGCTGACAACTATGCAAAGGCCGTCGACACCCTTAAGAAGTACTATACCTACGATGATGCATCATCAAAGTTTACGGACTTCCCCACGCTGACCTACATCTACAATACCAGCGATCAGCATAAAGCCATCGCCGAGTATCTGCAGAACGTTATGGCAGCCATCGGTATCACCGTGAACCTTGAGAACCAGGAGTGGGCAACCTTCCTGAACACCAGAAAGGACGGCGATTACAGCATCGCCAGAAACGGCTGGGTTGCAGACTACAACGATCCCATCTGCTTCCTTGATATGTGGGTGAGCGAGTCCGGAAACAACGACGTACAGTTCGGAAAGGGCGCCCATGAAAAGGTTGCAAGGTATGACCTTGACCTTACCGATTGCGGCAGCGATATTGTCGTAAAGAACGGAACCTGGGCACAGACCTACGATGTTCTCATCGGAGAGATCAAGGCCTGCACCGATCACGACACCAGATACAAGCTCATGCACAAGGCTGAGGACATGCTAATGGATACGGGCTGCATCTGCCCCCTGTACTACTACACAGACCTGTACATGCTCAGCAGCAGCGTAAAGGGCTTCTATTCAAACCCTCTGGGCTTTAAGTACTTCATGTACTCAACCATCGAGTAAGAATGTATAAAACAGCGATAATCACATTGAGTGACAGCGCCGTAAGCGGTGGCCGGGCCGACGAGAGCGGTCCCGCCATCGCAGCGGCCCTGCCGGTTGATTCATATACTCTGCACAGCACCCATGTGCTTCCGGACGACGCCGAAAAGCTTAAGGCTCTCCTGGAACACCTCTGTGATGCGGAAAAGGTTGATCTCATACTCACCACCGGGGGAACGGGCTTTTCCAAAAGAGATGTGACTCCCGAGGCCACCCTTGCGGTTGCCGAAAGAAACGCGCCCGGCATAGCGGAAGCCATCCGGGCCATGAGCATGCAGTACACAAAGCGTGCCATGCTGTCCCGGGGCGTCAGCGTCATCCGGGGAGAAACGCTCATCATAAACCTTCCCGGCAGTCCCAAGGCCGTCAGGGAGTGTATGAGCTTCATCATGGACAGTGTCGGGCACGGGCTCGATATATTAAAGGGAAATGCAAGAGAGTGCGGCAGATGATGGGTATCAGTATAAACGAAGCTGTGGGGCGCCTGCTGGAGCGGGTGCCCTTTGATATTTCAAAGGAAGAAGAGCGGGTGCCTTTGTGGGAGGCGGCGGGAAGGATCGCCGCCCATGATATATGCGCACCCGGGGATATTCCCGGCTTTAACAGATCCGCCATGGACGGCTATGCCATCTGTCATGAGGATGTTGGCGAGCTTAAGGTGGTGGGCAGACTTTTTGCGGGGGACTATGAACAGATCCCCTTCGAGAGGGGGACTGCCGTCAGGGTCATGACCGGGGCTTTCATACCCGACGGCTACGACTGCGTGGTAATGCAGGAGGACACCGACGGCGGCGAGGACGTGGTTAAGATCAATAAGACCATGTCCGAATTTGAAAACTACTGCCATGCGGGGGAGGATATAGAAAAGGGTGAGCTTGTGATCAAAAGAGGCACTCTCCTTAAAAGCTCCCACACAGGGATCCTGGCATCCCTGGGATATGACAGTGTTGAGGTAAAAAAGCCTGTTCCCACCCGGCTCATATCCACGGGCTCAGAGATCATGAGTCCCGGAGAGGAACTGCTTCCCGGAAAGATTTACAACAGCTCCGCCTATATGCTGATGAGCGCCGTAAAAAGAAGAGGTCTGAGGGCTCTCCCTCCCCTTGCGGTTATGGATGATGAGCAGGCCCTCGGGGACGCAATAGACGAGGCGGCAAAATCTGCCGGGGTCATCATAACCACGGGAGGAGTTTCCGTGGGGCAAAAGGACATAATACCCGGTGTGCTGGAAAGGCTGGGAGCGCAGATCATTTTCCGGGGCGTCGACATTCAGCCCGGAACTCCCACGATAGGCGCGGTGTACAAAGGCAGCATTCTTCTCTGCCTTTCGGGAAATCCCTTTGCGGCACTGGCAAATTTTGAAGTATACTATTGGGAGGTCATGGCTAAGCTCATGGGCTGTGAAGACTTAAAGAGCGTCATCGGCAGCGCGGTGCTTAAGACTCCCTACGAAAAGGTGAACAGACATACCAGGCTCGTAAGGGCCTTTGCAAAGGACGGGGAGGTCTTTATTCCCGGAAGCACCCACCATGCATCCGTCATATCCGATCTGACGGAGTGCAACTGCCTCATAGAACTTGAGGCGGGGCGCAGGGTGAATATCGGAGAGAGAGTAAAGATCCGGATGCTGTCCGAATAAAGGGTGAAAACCCGAAGATGGATCCGGTGCTAAAGTAAAGAGACGGATAAGAGTGATGAAAGATATAAGCGTAGGCATCCTTGCCGGCGGCAGATCCAGCCGCATGGGCATGGATAAGGCTTTAATCGAATACAGGGGAAATACCTTCCTGGGAAGGCTGGTGAAGGAATTCTCCGGCTGGAAGGAGATAACGGTATCTCTTGCGGACAGGGGCGGCATAACAGCTCCTGAGGGCTGCAGGACGGTCTGTGACGTTCACAGGGACATCGGTCCCATGGAAGGCATAAGGCAGGTGCTGAAGGCTTCTTCAAGCGAGTATGTCTTTGTCTGCGCCGTTGACATGCCCTTCCTCACCGCGGATCTGGCTGAGTATATGACCCGGTTCATATCCTCTGACTATGACTGCTATGTTATACGCGACAGCAAACATTTCCAGCCCCTCTGCGCCATTTATTCAAAGGCGGCCCTGCCTCTTATCGACGAACTCATCTCAAAGGGCAGATACCGTCTCATGGATCTGCTGGAGGGACTGAGGACAAAATACATATCCCTTGAACACACTGACTTTTCCGAAAAGCAGGTGTCCAATGTAAATACAAGACAGGAGCTTTCCGAAATGTCCCTGCCGGCGGTCTTTGCCGTCAGCGGCACGAAGGATTCCGGAAAGACCTGGCTTATCGCAAGGCTTATCAACGAATTTATCTCCGACGGCTACAGCGTGGGCGTCATCAAGCATGATGCCCATGGCTATGACATGGATGAAGAGGGAAGAGATACGGATATCTTTTCAAAGGCGGGCACGGCCTTCACGGCCATATACTGCCCCGAAAGGTTCAATGTCAGCGCTGCGGCCTCGGTGGATCATAACGAGCTTTTGAAGTATTGTCCCGGGGCCGACATCGTGATATGCGAGGGCCTTAAGGACAGCGACCTGCCAAAGTTTGTGGTGGCAAGGCAGCAGACCTATGAATGCTACGATTTCGCATCCCCGGTCATGGGCGGTGCAGCTGACACCGACAGTGTCAGATCCGATCTTTCCCGGCGTTTCAGCCATGTCTTCGATTTGGACGATATCAGCAACATTTACAGTCATATAAAAGAATATATGGGGATTTTGTAATGGACGGATTTACTCATATCGACGAAAAGGGAAAGGCCCGCATGGTTGACGTGACGGACAAAGAGCCCACAAAGAGAAGAGCCGTGGCACAGGGTGTCATCACTCTTAATGAGGCTGCCTATGAGGCGGTCACAAAGGGAAGCGTTCCCAAGGGAGATGTCTTTGCCGCTGCCCGTATTGCCGGGATAATGGCGGCAAAAAAGACCCCGGAGCTCATACCCCTCTGTCATCCTCTCTCCCTTACGGGGATCACCCTGGATATAGATAAAAGGGATGAGGACAGGAGCTTAACCTGTATCTGCGAGGTCACCCTTACGGGAAAGACCGGTGCGGAGATGGAAGCCCTCACAGGAGTCAGCACCGCGCTGCTCACCATCTATGACATGTGTAAGGCCCTGGACAAGGGGATGGAGATAGGCGAGATAAAACTTCTTGAGAAGGAAGGGGGTAAATCCGGACATTATATTTCCTCTTAAAGAATTCGGAGGAATGAAATGAGGAATAACGGAATGTTAAAGAACACAAAGGCATTTACGGCAGCGCTTCTTGCGGCGGCTCTTATGCTTTCTGCCTGCGGGTCCGGAGCACAGACTAAGGAAAATGCACCCGAACCTGTAACTCAGGAGGCAAAGACCGAAGAAGTAAAGACAGAGGAAGCAAAACCCGAAGAAGTTAAGCCGGAAGAGGCCAGGACGGAGGAAAAGGCAGAAGAGACCGAGATACAGGTCTTCATCGCAGCCTCCCTTGGCAAGGTAATGGACGAGGTGGCAAAGAAGTACAACGAGATCCATCCGGAGGTTAAGATCGTCTACAACGCTGACTCCTCGGGAACTCTGCAGACCCAGATAGAGGAAGGCTATGCATGCGACATTTTCTTCTCCGCAGCCACAAAGCAGATGGACGCCCTTGATGAAAAAGGCTTTGTGACCGAGGGCAGCAGGCATGACCTTCTGAACAACAAGCTGGTGGTGCTCACCCTGAAGGGTTCGGGCACAAAGGTAACGGGGCTTGCCGATATTGAAAAGGCATCGAGCATCGCCCTGGCTGACGGAAGCGTTCCCGCGGGCAGATACACCAGAAAGGCCCTCCAGGCCCTGGGAAAGCTGCCTGAGGATGCGGAGGCGGCAGAGATAACCACCGCGCAGGTGAGCGAGGCTCTCGGCGGGGTGGAGATCTCCGAACAGTCGAACGTCAGCAAGGTGCTTTCGGCAGTGGTCGAGGGCTCCTGCGAGGTGGGAACAACCTACTACTCCGACACCTACGGTTTCGAGGACAAGGTGGATGTCATCGAGGTGGTGGACAGCTCCCTTACGGGGAACGTTATCTATCCCGTGGCACAGATCAATAATGACGAAGCGGACGAAGCGGAGGTGACGGCTGCATCTGACTTCCTTTCCTTCCTTGTCTCCGATGAGGCAAAGGGGATCTTTGATTCCTATTATTTTGATACGGATGTAAAGTGATGGATGAAATGATTAAGGTACTGGGAACATTGGATTACAGTCCCTTATGGATATCCCTGAAGACCGGCCTGGTGGCTACCGTGATATCATTTTTCCTGGGCATTTTTGCGGCCCGGAAGGTGATAGGGCTGCCGGCCGGCCCGAAGGCCGTATGGGACTCTCTACTGACCCTGCCCATGGTGCTTCCGCCTACGGTGGCAGGTTTTATTCTGCTGCTTATCTTCAGCAAGAGGAGGCCCCTGGGTATTTTTCTGTATGAAAACTTTGACATAAAGGTGGTGCAGTCATGGCTGGGCTGTATAGTGGCGGCTGTGGTCATAGCCTTTCCCCTGATGTACAGGAACGCCAGAGCGGCCTTTGAGCAGGTTGATGCAAATCTGGTCTATGCCGGCCGTACCCTGGGTATGTCCGAGTGGCAGATCTTCCGGAAGGTTATGGTGCCCACGGCGGGACCGGGCATAGTATCGGGAACCGTACTGACCTTTGCCAGGGCAATGGGAGAGTACGGCGCAACGTCTATGCTGGCCGGAAACATACCCGGGAAGACCGCGACCATCTCCCAGAGGATAGCCATGGTCATACAGGACGGCGACTATGTGAAGGCGGGGGTATACACCGCCATGGCACTGGGTATCGCCGCGGCGGCCATCATAGTCATGAACCTGGTTGCCGAAAAGCATATGCGCCATGTGGTGAAATACTGATGAAGATAAGCTTTGATATTAAAAAGGACCTGGGGGATTTCGTGCTTGACGCCGCCTTCGAAGGCGATGCAAAAAATCTGGGGATCCTTGGAGAGTCGGGCTGCGGAAAGAGCCTGACCCTCAAGTGCATCGCGGGGATAGAAACCCCGGATGAGGGCCGTATCCGGGTAGGGGACAGGGTTCTTTTTGACAGTGAAAAAAAGATAAATATAAAGCCCGGCGACAGACGGGTGGGCTACCTTTTCCAGAACTACGCCCTCTTTCCCAATATGACGGTGGAGCAGAATATAGCCGCTCCCCTGAAGGGAACAAGGGAAGAGAAGGAAAAGCTTGTCAGGGAGCTTATCGGCACCTACAGGCTTGAGGGGCTGGAAAAAAGACTCCCCCGGCAGCTCTCCGGAGGACAGCAGCAGCGCACCGCTTTGGCAAGGATGATGGGGACAAGGCCCGAGGTCATACTTCTGGATGAGCCATTTTCCGCTCTGGACGCCTTTTTAAAAGACTCTATGATACAGGAGTTCCACGATGTGATGGAGGTCTTCGGCGGGCTGACCGTTTTGGTGTCCCACAGCCGTGACGAGATATTCAGGCTCTGCTCACAGACCGCGGTGATGGATGCGGGCAGGGTGATAAGGTATGCGGATACAAGGGAGGTCTTTAAGGAACCCCGGAATATAAAGACCGCCGGCCTCACGGGCTGTAAGAACATACTGAGGGCCAAGAGAAGAGGTGATCACCTTCTCTTTCTCCCCGACTGGGAATGTGAGCTTACCACAAAGGCTGTACTGCCGGAAAGGCTCTGCGCCCTGGGGGTCAGGGCCCATTATCTTAAGAGGAGCAGGGCGGGAGAAAAAAACAGCGTGGCCGTGGATATCGCCTCCACAGCCCGGCTGGTATTTGAAACCCAGTATTATCTGAATCCCGGGGGCAAAAATCTTTCACCGGAGCAGCAGCTTCGCTGGTTTGTGCAGGCAGAAGGGGAAAAAGAAATAGAGAGGGAGGGCTTTCCGGAGTATCTCGGGATACCGGAGGAAGCCATGATGTTTTTGGAATGAAGGATGGATCCGGAAGAAAAATTGAATATCTGAGAGTGTCTGTGACGGACAAGTGTAATTTAAGGTGTGCCTACTGCATGCCAAAAGACGGCATCTGTTCTTTGAGCCACGGTGAGATCCTCACCTTTGAAGAGATCGTAAGGCTTACCCGGATCCTGGCGGATCTGGGGGTGAGAAGGGTGAGGCTTACCGGAGGGGAACCCACGGTGAGAAGGGATTTCACCTCTCTGGTAAGGGAGATAAGTCTTATCCACGGCATCGAAGAAGTGGTCATGACCAGCAACGGACTTTTGCTGGAGGAGATGGCTCCCGCTCTCTGGGAGGCGGGACTTAAGGGTGTGAACATCAGCATAGACGCCCTTGACGAGGAGGTATATAAGGAGATCACCGGTTCCTGCGGCGTAAAAAAGGCTCTCGGTGCCATGGAAAAGTGCCTTGCTCTGGGGATGAAGGTGAAGCTCAACTGCGTTCCCGTGAGGGGAGTGAACGAAGAACAGCTCCTGCCCCTTGCCATGCTTACAAAGTCATATCCCGTGGATGTGAGGTTCATCGAGCTGATGCCCCTTGGCTGCGGCGCGGCTTTTAAGGGCATACCTTCGGAAGAGATAAAAGGGATCCTCTCGGCGGAACTTAAACTCAAGGAGGATCCCTGCAAAGAGGGAGTGAAGGGCCCTGCGACCTATGTGAGAGGGGAGGGATTTCCCGGCAGGATCGGCTTTATCTCACCCATGACCGGAAAGTTCTGCGAAAGCTGTAACCGTATCCGTCTCACCAGCGACGGATTTTTAAAGCTCTGCCTATATTCCTCGAAGGGGATACCTTTAAGGGACCTGCTCAGAGGCGGGGCGGATGACGGAAAGCTGAAGGCGGCCGTAGCCGGGGCCGCCCTGCAAAAACCCGAGGGCCATTTTTTCGGGGAGGAGGACCCGGAAAGAGAGGTCAAAAGGATGAATGAGATCGGAGGCTGAAGCCTTTATATTTTTGGGTGTAAGGTTGTAAGTTTTGGTTGCACCATAATGCCTAAATAGTTATAATTAATATCGCAATGTTCTTTAGAAAGGGGTACTTATAATGAGTGATTTAAAAGAACGCAAAAAGGGCAGCAAGAAGCTTATGGACAGTGTTAAGGCAAGGCTTACGCTTATCATCGTAGCCATCATGGCCGTACCGCTGATCGCAACCATCATCATCAGCTATGTTTCTTCGCACAAAGAGGCGATCAAAAACATGGATGAAATGAACACCGCACAGGTGAAACTGGTTGAGCACGATTTCAAGACCGTTGTCGACCAGAACTACCAGGTGCTCCAGACGGTGGCAAATTCAGTGTCCGCCCGTAAGGTCCTTCTTGGTGAACTTGACAGAGAGTCCGTTCAGGACTGGCTGGCAAAGACCGACGCTACCGTTGGAGACGGCAACGTCCTTGTTATCGTTGATGCCAACGGCATGCAGATCGTAAAGTCATCCGGCGAATGCATCGATGTATCGGAGAGAGAGTATTTCAAGAGAGTTAAGGCAGACGGAAAATTCTATGTTTCCGACCAGAATATCTCAAAGACCACAGGCGCCCGCATCTGCACCTTCATCTATCCCGTGGTGGATCTCGACGGCAGCTTCATCGGTGCCGTACAGAGAAATATCAACCTTTCGGATTTTACCAAGCTGGTAAAGGATGAGGTAGCATCCACCAATCAGGATATCTTCATCGGCGACAACAACGGTGATCTTATCGCCCATACCACCATGGATCTTGATACCGGCGAGCCCGTAAACTTTGCGGTACAGAAGTGGTATACCGAGTCCAGGAGCAGTTCTACAGCCACCGGCAGCTACGACTCCACCTTTAACGGCGGCAACTGGCGCATGTCATACGAGAGAGAGCCCGTCACCGGATGGGTTACCGTTATAGCCACCGACGTTGACGTGGCACTGGCAAGCTCCAATAAAATGCTCATGATAGTCATCGTCCTGGGCATCGTAATGCTGATCGCAGCCTCCCTGCTTTCCGTATATCTGGCCAATTCCTTCACCAGGCCCATTCTTGCGGTCAATGAGACCATCGAGGGCCTTGCGGTGGGCGAGTTCGAAAAAATCACGGATATGTCTCTTGTTTCAAGACGTGATGAGTTCGGCGACATCGTTAAGAATATCAACAAGCTTATCGACAAGCTTTCCGAGGTTGTGGGCAACCTCAAGAACGTAATGAAGAACCTTGGAGAGTCTTCCTACACCCTTGCCGAATCCGCAGACCAGATCAGCAAGACCGCAGACGATGTTTCATCGGCTATCGAGGATATCGCAAGAGGAGCAACGGACCAGGCAGATACGGTTCAGAGGGCAAGCGACAATATCGGCATGCTCTCCGACGCCATCCAGGAGGTTGCAAACAATTCCCAGAATCTGGCAGAGACCGCTTCTTCAATGAACGATCAGAGCCAGTCATCGGCAGAGGCAATGAGCGAGCTCACCAGAAACATGGGAGAGATGAGCAGAGCCATGGAAGAGATCGCCGAGGGCATGAACGCCACCAACGCCGCAGTACAGAGCGTAAACGAGCGTGTTGATTCCATCACCTCCATCGCATCCCAGACGAACCTGCTGGCTCTCAACGCATCAATCGAGTCCGCAAGAGCCGGCGAGGCGGGCAGAGGCTTCGCGGTAGTTGCCGAAGAGATCGGAAAACTGGCAACGGAGTCTGCGGACACCACCAACGAGATCCACGCCGAGATGGAAAGACTGCTGAAGCAGTCCGAAAGCGCCATCGCCAAGAGCGGAGAGGTATCCAGGATCACAAAGAATGTCAATGAAGTTCTTGAAAATACGGTCAACAGGATCGAAGGCCTTATCGGCGGCGTAGATACCACCGTGGACGGCGTGTCTACCATTTCCGGCCTGGCACAGGAGAGTGCGGCAAGCAAGAGCATAATCCTGGACGCCATGGATTCGCTCTCTGCCATCTCCGAAGAGAATGCGGCATCCGCAGAGGAGACCTCAGCCTCCATGCAGGAGCTCAACGCCACCGTCAATGTGCTTTCACAGTCAGCCGGAGATCTGAACGATCTGGCAAAGCAGCTTGAGGAGGATCTCAACTTCTTTAAGATCTGATCCCGGAGGTTCACATGATCGTTAAAAAAGTACAGCTTGCCCTGGTTGGCATTCCGGAGTCCCTCATGGGTTGTTTTGATCGGAATCTGCGGTCCGAGGTGCTGGCCTTTGAGGTTGACATCCTGGACGATGCAGAGCTCATGGACAGGTACGATTTTATATTCACATACGGCGCCCCCAATTTGGGGGCGAACGTTATCTGCCTTATGCCCGAGGATATAGCGGGGGCTTCCTGCTTTGACCTGTGGACGGATGAGAGCACTCTGGAGTACAGGGTAAAGCATTTTGTCAGATATCTCGAGGAACGCTATATGCTAAAGTACACCGAGAACGCCCTTGAGGCCACGGTGGACACCTCCGAGGATCTTATCTGGCACAAGTCCGTTGCGGGCATCCACCTGCTGGTGAACAAGGCATTCTGCGAGGCCGTTGGCAAGGAGAAAAAGGACATCGTCAACAAAGACCACTACGATGTCTGGAATGTCCCCAGGCCCGATGAGCGGGAAGACGATTACATCTGCGTCACCTCAGAGGACGTGGTGATCGAAAAGCGCCGCTACTGCATCTTCGACGAAGATGTAAAGATCCGCAACTCAATTCACAGGTTTACCACAGGCAAGTCACCCCTTTTTAATCTGGACGGCGAAATAGTGGGGACCGTAGGCGTCGGCCGCGATATCACAATGGATGAGCAGCACAGGGGTGCCCTGATCCAGCTGGCGATGAACGACGCCCTCACCGGTCTGTACAACCGTAATTATGTGCTCGAACAGGTTGTGTCAAAGTCGGTGGTATACCAGATAGCCTTCCTTGATCTCAACTTCTTCAAGGAGGTCAACGACAGGATGGGCCATGACAAAGGTGATGAAGTCCTCTACGCGGTGGCTGTCACCCTGTCCAAAAACATGAGTTCGGATATCATCGCCAGGTGGGGCGGTGATGAATTCCTGGTGATCAGGACATCCGACACCACTCTCCCCGAAGATTTCGAAGAAGAGGTTGAGAGGCTGGTTGGCAAGATAGACGCCGCCATAGCCGAGAACGAGTGCGGAGATATCTGCACCGTAAGTGCGGGCTGCGCATCCAGAAAAGATGTGTCCGACGGCTTCGAATCCATTTTAAAACGCGCGGATGAGCGGATGTATGAAATGAAAGAGCGTATTCACGCCGGGGCAGCTCCCAAGTGAAAAAGCTCGAAAACGGCCGTTTGGGCCGATGATATGGAGGATATATGCAAACAAGGTACGTGATCCACAAAAACGAAATGAACGAAAAGACCACAAGGTTTCTTGACAGGTTCATGAAGAGGGTAAAGGGAAACCCGCCGGGAGTATGTCCCATCGCGGTTCAGCTTGCCTTCCTTCAGTGTGCCCGTTCCCAGACCTGCGGCAAGTGCGTTCCCTGCCGTGACGGACTTGAGCAGCTTGAAAACATGATGCGCGACATCCTTGAGGGGCGCGCCACCATGGATACCTATAATGACATGGTATCTTTGGGTGAGATGATCCGTGACAGCGCCGACTGTGCCATAGGCTACGAGGCCGCAAGGATAGTGCTGGAGAGCACGGAGCTTTTCCACGATGAATACATGAGCCATATTAACGAGCACAAGTGCCAGGATGAGGTAGGCCAGAAGGTTCCCTGCATCTCCTATTGTCCGGCTCATGTGAATATTCCGGGTTATATAGCTCTGGTGGGCGAGCACCGCTATGCGGACGCCATTAACCTCATCAGGCAGGACAATCCCTTCCCCACGGCCTGCGCCTTTATCTGCGAGCATCCCTGTGAGGAGAAGTGCAGGAGGGATCTGCTGGATTCCCCAATCAATATCCGCGGCATAAAGAAATTTGCGGTTGACCAGATCGCCGCAGATCAGGTTAAAACACCGGAGTGCAATGTTTCCACCAGGAAAAAGGTGGCCATAGTGGGCGGCGGCCCCTCCGGACTTACGGCCGCATATTATCTTTCCCTCATGGGACATCATGTGGACGTCTTTGAGGGCAGGGAAAAGCTGGGCGGCATGCTCCGCTACGGAATTCCCAACTACAGACTTCCAAAGGACAGGCTTGATCAGGATATCAACGCCATCCTTTCCACCGGCAATATCGACATACATTTAAACACCCAGATCGACGGCGATCGTCTTGACGAGCTGGCAAAAGAGTACAATGCCGTATACGTGGGCATAGGTGCACAGATCGGCAAATCCGTTAAGATCGAAGGCGTGGAGGCCGACGGAGTTTACTCTGCGGTTGACATGCTGGGCGAGATCGGCAAGGGTAATATCCCCGACTACTCCGGAAAGAGAGTAGTGGTCGTAGGCGGCGGAAACGTAGCAATGGATGCGGCCCGCTCGGCCATCCGCTGCAAGGCTGATGAAGTCACCATCATATACAGGCGCCGCCAGGTAGATATGACGGCACTTCCCTCCGAGATCCAGGGAGCCATTGAGGAGGGAGTTGAGCTCCTTACCCTCAACGCACCCAAGGCCATAAAGACGGAGGGTGGAAAGGTCACGGGCTTTGTTATGCAGCCCCAGCGGATCTTTGAGTACTCCGCCGGCAAGCCCGGAGTTACTCCGGCAAATTCTCCCGAGAGAGAGATCCCCTGCGAGATCGTGCTTCTGGCGATCGGCCAGGACATCGTGTCCGCACCTTTTGAAAAATACAGCGTTAATCCCAGACGCAAGACCTTTGAGACCCTGGACACCACAAGGATCAAGGGCTTTGAAAACGTATTTGCGGGCGGTGACTGCGTATTCGGACCCGCCACCGTTATAAAGGCCATCGGAGCCGGCAAGGTAGCGGCCCTGAACATCGACGAATATCTGGGCTACCATCATAAGTATCTCGAAGAGATAGCGATCCCCGAGCCCCGTGAGAACGACAGGACCCACTACGGCAGGGTGCATCTCACCGATATCTCGGCCAGAGAGCGCAAGAAGAGTTTTGAGCCCATTGAAAACGGAATGTCCTATGAAGAGGCGATGCAGGAGTGCGGCAAGTGCCTGCGCTGCGATCACTTCGGATGCGGCACAATGATAGGAGGTAGAGTCTGATGATAAAGATCATAATAGACGGAAATGAATATGAAGTCGAAGAAGGGCTCACCATTCTGGAGGCCGCAAGGGGCGTTGACGTGCATATCCCCACCCTTTGTTATCTCAAGGGCGTGAACGAGATAGGCTCATGCAAGATGTGCGTTGTAGAGGTAGAAGGCAAGGAAAACCTCGTAACCTCCTGCAACACCAAGGTAAAAGAGGGAATGGTCATCGAGACCGCATCCTCCAAGGTTGTCAGCGCCCGCCGTCAGGTTCTGAACCTGATCCTTGCACACCATGATGTAAGGTGTCTTTCCTGCGGCAAGTCCGGCGAGTGCAAGCTCCAGGACCTTACCAGGGAGTACGGTATCGAGACTTCCAAATACGAAAAGGTCACCCACAATGCTCTGGTGAAAAAGGAAAATCCCTTCCTCACCTATTATCCCGAGCTCTGCATCAACTGCCAGCGGTGCGTTTCCACCTGTCACAAGGTCACCGGCAACAGGACCCTGAAGAACGGCAAGATAGGAACCACTACCCTGATAGATGCTCCCTTCGGTCCCGACTGGAAGGAGACCACCTGCGAGAGCTGCGGAAACTGCGCAGAGGCCTGCCCTACCGGCGCCCTTATCGCAAAGAACAGAAGCAAGTACCAGCCCGGCCGCGTTAAGAAGGTGCTCACCACCTGTCCTCACTGCGCTACAGGCTGTCAGTATTATCTGGTTGTCAGAGACAATACCATAGTTGATGTTGAGCCTGCGGAAGGTCCTTCAAACAAGGGTCTCCTCTGTGTAAAGGGGCGCTTCGGTTCCTTCAACTTCGTTCATTCTCCCGAGAGGCTTAAGTACCCCCTCATCAAAAACCATGAGACAGGGGAGTTTGAGAGAGCTACCTGGGATGAGGCCCTTGACCTCATTGCATCGAAGTTCACACAGATCAAAAAGGAGTACGGTCCGGATGCGCTGGCCGGCTTTGCCTGCTCGCGTTCTCCCAATGAGGACTGCTACATGCTCCAGAAGATGGTCCGCTGTGCCTTCGGCACCAACAATGTCGACAACTGCGCCAGGGTATGTCACTCCGCCACCGTTGCGGGACTTGCCATGACCCTTGGTTCCGGAGCCATGACCAATCCCATCGCCGATATCACCGGTGATGTGGACTGCATCATGCTGGTGGGGTCAAACCCCGAAGAGGCTCATCCCGTTATAGGCATGCAGATCAGGCAGGCCGTTGACAGAGGAGCAAGGCTCATAGTTGTGGATCCCCGTGATATCGGACTCTCCAAAAAGGCCGATGTCCATATCAAGCTCAAGCCCGGTACCAACGTGGCCTTTGCCAACGGTATGATGAACGTCATCATAAACGAGGGTCTTGAGGATGAAGCCTTCATAAAGGAGAGGACAGAGGGTTACGAAGAACTCAAAAAGATAGTTATGGAGTACACCCCCGAAAAGGTTGCCGAGATCTGCCATATAGATCCCGACCATCTGAGGGAGGCTGCCCTCATGTATGCCAAGGCAAAGAAGGCGCCCATAATCTACTGTCTGGGAGTCACCGAGCACTCCACCGGTACCGAGGGCGTTATGTCCATGTCCAACATGGCCATGCTTGTCGGAAAGCTCGGAAAGAGCGGATGCGGCGTAAATCCCCTCCGCGGCCAGAACAACGTGCAGGGAGCCTGCGACATGGGAGCTCTTCCCGGAGACTTCCCCGGCTACCAGAAGGTCACCAACCCCGAGGTCATCGAAAAGTTCGAGAAGGCTTGGGGAGTTACACTCAATAAAAAGCCCGGAGTCCACGCCACCGATGTATTCGGAGAGGCCATCAAAAAGAACATCAGAGGCCTGTTCATCTTCGGTGAGGATCCGGTGGTCACCGATGCGGACCAGCATCACATCAGACACGCCCTGGAGAGCCTGGACTTCTTCGTGCTCTCGGATCTCTTCATGACAGAGACCGCACAGTACGCCGATGTCATCCTTCCCGGCACAAGCTACGCCGAGAAGGAGGGAACCTTCTCAAATACCGAGAGGCGTGTACAGCGTGTGAGAAAGGCAGTTCAGCTTGACGGCGAGATGAGGCTTGACACCGACATCTTCATCGACCTTATGAACCGCATGGGTTATCCCCAGCCTCAGCTTACCAGCGAAGAGATAATGGACGAGATAGCATCCCTTACACCAAGCTTCGGCGGCATCAGCCACAGAAGACTTGACAGGGGTGAGAGCCTGCAGTGGCCCTGCCCCGATGCAAAGCATCCCGGAACGTCCATACTCCATGTTGGCAAGTTCGCAAGGGGTCTTGGCTGGTTCTATCCCGCAGAGTACGTTCCCAGCGCCGAGCAGCCGGATGATGATTATCCCTTCATCATGATGACGGGACGTATCCTCTACCATTACAACACCAGGGCCATGACGGGAAAGACTCCCGGTCTTATGCAGAGAGAGGGCCATTCCTTCATAGAGATGAACACCGAGGATGCCGCAAGGCTGGGTATCGACAACGGAGAGAGGGTCAGGGTATCCTCAAGGCGCGGTGCCATCATCTCCACGGCCAGGGTTTCGGACAAGGTTTCTCCGGGTGAAACCTGGATGCCTTTCCACTTCCCCGACGGTAATGCAAACGTCCTTACCAACGCGGCACTTGACAAATACGCCAGAATACCCGAATATAAGGTCTGTGCAATTAACGTCGAGAAGATCGATTAAAAAGAGTTGAGGTTATTATGAAAAAAGTTCCTTTTGTTACCAAGGGGCAGATAGAAGAGGTTGTAAAGACCTACCCCACACCGTTCCACATTTATGATGAAAAGGGAATAAGAGAAAATGCAAGGGCGCTGAAAAGCGCCTTTGCGTGGAATAAGGGCTTCCGCGAATTTTTTGCGGTAAAGGCCACTCCCAATCCCTTTATCATGAAGATCCTCAAGGAGGAGGGCTGCGGCTTTGACTGCTCATCACTGACAGAGCTGATGCTTGCCCGCGAGGTGGGCTCAGAGCCCGGGGACATCATGTTCTCATCAAACGAGACTCCGGCAGAGGAGTACGCCCTTGCGGATGAGCTTGGCGGCTACATCAACCTTGATGACTTCACCCACATCGAGTTCCTTGAGAGCATTATCGGCCACATCCCCGAGACCATCTGCTGCCGCTACAATCCCGGCGGAGTCTTTACCATGAGTAACGGCATCATGGACAATCCCGGAGATGCAAAGTACGGCATGACCGAGGCCCAGATCTTTGAGGCCTTCAGGATCCTTAAGGAAAAGGGAGCGAAGCGTTTCGGTATCCACGCTTTTCTTGCTTCCAATACGGTGACAAACGAGTACTATCCCAAGCTTGCGGGCATTATGTTCGAACTCGCTGTACGCCTTCACAAAGAGACCGGGGCCGAGATCGCCTTTGTCAATCTCTCCGGCGGTATAGGCGTTCCCTACACTCCCGACAAGGAGCCCAACGACATTAAGGTCATCGGCGAGGGCGTGAGAGAGCAGTATGAAAAGACCCTTGGAGCCGCAGGCATGAACGATGTGGCAGTCTTCACCGAGCTGGGACGCTTTATGCTGGCGCCCTACGGAGCACTGATCACAAAGGCCATTCACGAAAAGCACACCTACAAGGAGTACATCGGAGTGGACGCCTGCGCGGCAAACCTTATGAGGCCCGCGATCTACGGCGCATATCATCATATCACCGTACTGGGCAAGGAAAACGCACCCTGCGACCACAAGTACGATGTTGTAGGTTCTCTCTGCGAGAACTGCGACAAATTCGCCATAGACAGGATGCTTCCCGAAATTGAAAAGGGAGATTATATCTACATCCACGATACCGGTGCCCACGGCTTTTCCATGGGCTATAACTACAACGGAAGGCTCAGATCGGCTGAGCTTCTGCTGGGTGAAGACGGAAAGGTCAGCCTGATAAGGCGGGCCGAAACACCGGAGGATTATTTTGCCACTTTCGACTGTTTTGACGATTATAAGGGACTACGGAGGCAGAAGTCTTGAGGCAGATAGCTGAAACGATAGTCAGGTTCAGGAACGTCCTTCTTGTGATGTTCATACTGGCCGGCATCGCATGTATCTTTACCGCAGGAAAGGTAAAGGTCATAAACGAACTTACGGATTACCTTGATGAAGATACCGAGACCCGAAAGGGTCTCGATCTTATGAAGGACCAGTTTACCACCTTCGGATCCGCCAAGGTCATGATCCAGAACATTGGCTTTGAACAGGCCAGAGAGCTGGCAAAGAGCCTTGAAGAGATCAAGGGTGTGACCAGTGTGTCCTTCTACGACGAGGATGACGAGGACGAGCAGGAGATAACCGACGCGGAAAAGCTTTCCGACGTCTACAACGACGTATCTGCCCTTTTTCAGATCACCTTCGACACCGAGGAGGACGAGGAAGAGGCCCAGGTGGCCATCGCAAAGGTTAGAGCCGCTCTTGCGGATTACGATGCGTATTTTTATACCACTGTTGATAAGGACGACTCCAAAAACCTCAAAGAGGATGTAAAGGGTATCCTTGTCATAGTGGTTATTATTATTGTGCTGGTGCTGCTCTTTACATCCACCACCTACATGGAGATCCCCATCTTCGTAATGGTGTTTTCAATGGCAGCCCTGCTCAACGTGGGCACAAATTTCTTCTTCGGAAGCATATCCTTCATCTCCAATGCGGTGGGCACGGTGCTGCAGCTGGCCCTGGCCATCGACTACGCCATCATCATGTTCCACAGGTTCATGGAGGAGAGGAGTATCCGTGACAACGATGAGGAAGCTCTGACGGAGGCTCTCTCAAAGGCCATCATCGAGATTTCCTCAAGCTCCCTCACCACTGTTGCGGGCATGGTGGCGCTGATGTTCATGCATTTCGGAATAGGTCCTGACCTCGGCAAGGTCCTTACCAAGGCCATCCTGTTCTCCATGCTGTCCGTTTTCTGCTTCATGCCCGGACTCATCATGAACTTTAAGGAGCAGATCGCCAATTCAATGCACAGGAGCTTTGTTCCCAGGATCCATTACTGGGGCCGTTTTGTGGTGCGCTCAAGACATATCACGATTCCCATTTTTGTCCTGGGTACCATAGCGGCCATATTCATGTCCTCCAAGTGCAGCTTCAACTACGACAAAAACTCAGTTGAGTCAAAGAAGCTTGACGAGTATCTCACCGCCAAAAGAGAGATCTCAAAGAGCTTTGACATGGACAATACCATGGCCATCTTAGTGCCTCCCGGGGACTATGCCAGCGAGGCAAAGATCCTAAGCGAGCTGGAGGATATCGACAGGGTGGAGAGCACCCTGGGGATGGCAAACGTAACGGTAGATGACAACGAGCTCTACGTGCTGACGGACAAGCTCTCTCCCAGGGAGTTTTCCGATGTGGCCGACATGGACATCGACACCTGCAGGCTCCTCTACCGTTTCTATGCATTGAAAGAAGAAAAGTACGGAGCCTTTTTGAACGGTATCGATGACTTCAACGTGCCGCTGATAGACATGATCGATTTCATCTATGGCGAGGAGGAAAACGAGTCCTTTGATTTCTCCGACGATATCTCCCAGGATATAATCGACATGCACAAGAAAGTGAGCGACGCCAGAGCCCAGCTTGAGGGCGAGCTCTACGACAGGCTTATCTTTACCGTGTCGGGTCCCGTTGAGGGCAAGGAAACCTTTGAACTGGTGGACCGGGTCAGGGACATAGCCCTTAAATATTACAACGACGTATATGTGGTGGGAGATTCCACCTCGGACTATGACCTGTCCAAGTCCTTCCTTACGGACAATACGGTCATAAGCCTGATGACTGCGGCCTTCGTGCTGATAATCCTGTTCTTCACCTTTGATAACACCATCATGCCCATAGTGCTGGTGTTCACCATACAGGCGGCGATCTGGATTAATTTCTCCATACCCTTTATCGAAAACAAGGATATGTTCTTCCTGAGCTATCTGATAGTTTCGGCCATCCAGATGGGTGCCACCATTGACTACGCGATCGTCATTACGGGCAGATACGTGGAGCTGCGGCAGACCATGTCCGACAAGGCGGAATGTATCACCGAGACCCTGAACCAGTGCTTTGCCACAGTGGTGACCTCAGGGTCCATACTCACGGTGTCCGCTCTGGTGGTGGGGCGTATGACTTCGAACTGCGTCATCGCCTCCCTGGGCATAACCCTTTCAAAGGGAACCCTTATCTCCATTATGCTTGTAATGCTTATACTTCCCCAGCTTCTCTATGTCTTTGACGGCATTTTCCAGAAGAGCTACTGGCGGAATAAAAAGACCTATGTTTAGGAGCGATGAGATGAAGAGACCGTTTGGTACGATGAAAAAGTTTATATCGCTTATGATATGCACCGTACTGGTGCTTTCGGCCGCAGCCCCCGCCTTTGCAGGGCCTGAAGGCTCGGAGTCCGAAGAGACGGCATCCGCGTCAGAGATAGTCGAGATCAATGACACAAGGGCCTTTGTATCCTTTGCGGCAGGGGCCAAGCTTCAGAGCTTTTCCACCGGAAAGACCTTTGTGCTCAGATCCGACATAGACCTCTCGGATTTCGAAGGAGTTTCCGTTCCTTACCTTGATGGCTGCTTTGAGGGCGGCGGTCACAGCATCACCGGCCTTAAGATCGAGGGTGATATCTCGGACTGCGGCCTTTTCAGGTATGTGGGAAAGAACGGTTTTGTCAGGGATCTTACAGTTGAGGCAGAGATAATCAGCGGCGACGACCAGAAGAGGGTCGGCATAATCGCCGGCACCAACGAGGGCGAGATAGTGCGCTGCACCTCAAAGGGGTCCGTGAACGCCCAGAGTCACGTGGGCGGCATTACCGGCTGCAACGAGGAGAGCGGAGTCATCAGGACCTGTGTCAACGAGGCGGCCATCGACGGAAAATACCAGACCGGCGGCATCGCAGGCATGAATATGGGAAGCATCACCGGATGCACCAACAAGGGTGGAGTCAACAACAATCCCAGGATCAAGAAGAACCAGGGACTCGGGGATTCCGACGCGGTGAACATTTCCCTTCCCAATGCGGTGACCGGATTTGCCGCGGATGAGAGAGCAAACGAGACCGGCGGCATCGCGGGCCGCAGCATCGGAAATATAGTATACTGCACAAACGAGGCACCTGTGGGTCACAGCGATCTGGGAAGCGATACGGGCGGTATAGCCGGCCGGGTTTCCGGCGGCATAATGGGCTGCGAGAACCTTGCCCTGATCAGCGGCAGGCAGAATACCGGCGGTATAGCCGGAGCTCTGGATCCCTACAGAGTTGTATCCATGGACCGGGACTATTATGACGAGCTGGTAAAGGAATTTGATTCTCTGGATGAGGCCATGCAGAATCTTTCGGATTCCGGAAGGCGTCTTGGCGATGACATAACCGATAATTTCGACGATATCTCCGACAGGGTAAAGACCCTGAGGGACAGCGTCCGCGGGTATTTTGACGGCTATGACGCCGATATCCGCACCGCACGTGACAGGATCCACAATGAGATCAATGACATCAGCGATATCATTGACGACATGGATTATGATTTCCGTCTCAAAAAACTTAAGAAGCATGTGAATGTCCTGCGGGATGACGTGGAGTCCATAAACTCCCTCATTGAGAGGCTTTACCAGATGGCGGAGCTGGCGGATGCACAGGATGCTCCCGCTATCTTTAATACGATCCAGAAATATGCCACCCTCGTCCAGAAACTGGAGGCATTTATTGCAAGGCTTGAAAGCATTATAGAGCTGATAAAGTCCGGCGCGGTGACCTCGCCTGCTCTGACACCAGAACCCGTCGACGGAGAGAGCCTTGAAGAAGAGGGGGAAAAGGACCGCCGTCATGACGAGGAAGAGGATTCAGAGGAAGTACTGGACGAGTACGAAGAGGAGGCCGCAGCCGCAGAGGAGGTTGTCGAGATCGAAGAGACCCCCGGCTCCGTTGAAGAAGGCAGCAATGAGGATAAGGGCGGAGACTCCGACGGGGATAAAGACAAAGAGAAGGATAAGGGCGGAGACGGGAAGGATAATGAGTCATCCGATGAGGATGTGCGTCCCGTTGCCAATGACAATACCGGCAGCGTCAGCTCCGACATGGCTCAGAAATATCAGGATTACCTGAAGATAAAAGAGACGGTCCAGAAGATGCATGACTGCTATCTGGATGCTACGGACCAGCTGGACGGCATTGCTTCATGCCTGTCAAAGTGGCCCGATCTGGCCATGGACATCAAGGACGACCTCAAGGATATTAATGAGGACGGCAAGGATATCCACAAGTACACCGATGTGCTCCTTGATTCCATCTTCGGCCGCACCGACGCCATGAGAGTTGACGTCAGAGGACAGGGAGACGAGCTGTCCGACAGCGTTGATGATATGTCGGATACTTTGTCCGCCGACTGGAACAGGGTGGCGGATGATATTGACGTGCTCAGGGAACGTTTTGATACGGTAAGGACCACCGTTCACGAGGGACATGATGAGCTTCGTAACATGGTGGAGGATAGGACGGTCTACGAGGACATCTCGGAGAGCGCTGACACCTCACTGGGGGACGGAAAGATCCTGTACTGCAAAAACAGCGGTGAGATAACTGCAAAGTCCCGGGCCGGAGGCATTGTCGGAAACATTGATATAGACGATGTGAAGGACAACGCCGTTGACATCTTCGAGCGCTTCAGATATCCCGATGACGATGACGACGAAGAGGACGACGAAGAGGACGACGAGGAAAAAGACAGCATAGTACGCCATGTCAGGGCGGTTGTCTTCAACTGCTCAAACGGAGGCGATATCACCACGGACAACGGATACGCCGGAGGCATCGCCGGCAGAGCCTGCTACGGTGTCATCAGCGGCTGCGAGAGCTACTGCGACGTGGATGCCGGTGACGGAAAATGGGCGGGAGGCATCGCAGGTCTCTCAAGACTTTCCATATACTCCGGCTATGTTTTCGGCGGAGTTGCGGGCAAGGCCTTTGTGGGCGGTATAGCCGGCAAGGGTGAGAACATCGGCGGAACCTACTCCTGTGTATACGTGGACAGCGATGTCTCGGCACTTCACACCACCGGAGCGGTTGCGGGCAAGGCCGGCGGAAATGTGGCCGACAACAATTTTGTGGACAACGGCTACGGAGCCGTTGACGGCATTACAAAGGTGGGAGAGGCCAGATCCTATACCTACCGTGACATGATAAAGACCTTTAATCTTCCCGAACAGTTCAAGCGTTTTAAGATCAGGTTTGTGGACGGTGATGAGGTTGTATGGGCAGGTGAATTTTCCTACGATGACCTTTTGGGAGAGGATAAGTATCCCGAGCTTTTGAGCGAGCCCGGTGAGTATGCCTACTGGGAGAAAAAGGATGTATCTCCCGTAAAACGCAACGTGACGGTACATTCCGTCAGGAGGGTGAGCGTTCCGTCCATAGCATCCCTTCACGGATCCGACACCACCAAGTCGATGATGGTGCTGGCCGGGGACTTTTATCCCGATTCCGCGCTTCAGGTGACCGAACTGACGGGGGCTGATCTGGAAAAGATCAACGAGGCGAAGCAGAAGCTGACCTCCGGAAAGAGGTATGTGGTCACCAAGGCCTATAAATACGGTATATCCCAGGAGGAGCCCCTTCCCGAAAGCCTCGAGATCAGGGCGCTCACGGGTCTGGTGCCCGTAAATATGGCCTTTGTGCTGGATGAAAACCTTCAGCCCGTCACCGATACCATAAATACATCAATGGTGAAGAGTTATGCCGCCTTTTCCTCGGCCATCCCTGCCGAAGGATATGTGGTACTGATGGTACATGTTTCCAACACCACCATGCTGGTGATCATAATAGTTCTGGTTGACGCCCTGCTCATCTTCCTTTTGGGAGGTATGTTCATACGCAGAAAGAGAAAGGCCAGGATGAATCTTAAGAAGGCGGAAAAAGCGGGGGAAGAAACCGGCTCGGAAGATACTGCTGCAAAAGAAAACGCCGCAGAAGAAAACGCATCGGAAGAAAGTGTCGGGGAAGGATCTGCCGCCGAAGAAGCCGGAGCAGGGGAAACAGAGCACGGGGAGCCTGAAAATACCGGAGATCCCGGGGAGGATAAAGA
>JAFYEL010000078.1 GCA_017544285.1 Lachnospiraceae bacterium
ATCTGCGGATTCGACAATTTCCTGCCCTTCTTCCAGTTCCTCAAGGCACTTCTGGGAGCAGAGTCAGACCTGATCATCGATAAGAAAAACACCGTTGTGGTATCCCCCGACGAGGGTGCCCTGGACCGTGCCATCTATTTTGCATCGGTTATGGGCGTGGATACCGGAATGTTCTACAAGCGTCGTGATTATTCTACCATAGTGAACGGCAAAAATCCCATTGTTGCACATGAATTCCTGGGTGACGAGGTGGACGGCAAGGATGTCATCGTGGTTGATGACATGATATCCTCCGGCGGCTCCATGCTTGACACTGCCAGACAGCTCAAAAGCATGAACGCAAAAAGGGTTTTCATCTGCTGTACCTTCGGTCTTTTCACAGACGGACTGGAGGCCTTCGACAAGGCTTACGAAAAGTGCTGGTTCGACAGGATAATCACCACAAACCTCACCTATCACATCCCCGAGCTCATGAAGCGCCCCTACCATATAGAGGCAGACATGAGTAAGTTCGTGGCATCCATCATCGATTTCATGAACCACGACGTGTCCATGCAGTCCGTGATCACTCCCACCGAGAGGATCCACGAGATCGTCAGGAAGTATAACCTACGCGAGGAGATCTGATATAAAGCTTTTTCTGTGGATGGGGCAGGGCCCCATCTCTTTCAGTGCGGCTATATGGGCCGCACTTCCGTAGCCCTTGTTCGAGGCAAATCCGTACCCGGGATATTTTTCATCAAATTCTGTCATAAGCCGGTCCCTGGTGACCTTTGCCACTATGGAGGCCGCGGCTATGGATACGCTTTTGGCGTCACCCTTTATTATGGGCACCTGCTTTATCGAGATGCCGGGGATGGTCACCGCATCGTTGAGCAAAAGGGTCGGTGTCTGATCAAGGGATGCTATGGCGGTCCTCATGGCCTCGTAGGTGGCGTTCAGAATGTTGATCTCATCTATCCTCTCATGGGATGCCTCTCCCACTGCCCAGGCCAGAGCCCTGTCCGTGATGATGTCGTAAAGCTCTTCCCTCTTTTTCTCACTGAGTTTTTTGGAATCGTTGATATAGAGGATCTCACAGTCCTTGGGGAGTATGACCGCCCCAGCCATGACAGGCCCCGCCAGCGGCCCTCTGCCCACCTCGTCTATGCCGCAGATAAGGCTGTGATCGGGATATTTATCCTCAAAGGCCCGCATGGCCTTAAGCCTCTCGTGCTCCGCCTTCCGGGCAGATACGGCCTTTTCCAGTCTGGTCACCAGTGCTTTTACCGATGTCCTTTCGTCGGATCCGTACTCGCCGACAAAGGCTGTCACTGCGGATGCGTCCTCAATATCGATGTTTTCCATTTCTCTTTTGATCTCGGCTGCGCTCTTCATATCATCCTCTCAAACAGTAATCAAATGCATTTTTTATCCACCGGATATCGGAAGTATCACTTCCCGTAACCGCCACCACATCAAAGCGCACCGGCGCTTCGAAGGGTATCTTTCTGTAGAGTCTGTAGTGGTCAAAGGCACGGCAGATGGCGTACTGCTTGCGGATGTCTACCGACTCTGCGGGGGAACCCGCCCCGGCGTTCCTGCGGTATTTCACCTCTATGCACAGCCATGTACCCATGCGGTCCATACCCACTATGTCTATTTCATTGCCCCTGTGGGCTTTATAATTTCTGTCCTTTATCAGGACTCCTCTTTTCTTAAGATAATCGCAGACCAGGTCCTCACAACCCAAGCCTACCCTGCGTTTGTTGAACCTTTCGGGTGCTTCCTGTCTCTTCATAAATTCTCCGAATATACAGCAAACGGCAGCCGGTCTCCCGACTGCCGTATAACTACCTGATCACTTTGCGTAATCCGATACTCTGCTCTCCCGGATAAGATTAACCTTGATCTGTCCGGGGTATTCCATCTCCGCTTCGATCTTTTTGGAGATATCACGTGCAAGCATAACCATATCGGAATCAGATACCTGCTCAGGAACTACCATGATGCGAACTTCTCTTCCGGCCTGAATAGCAAAAGATTTGTCAACACCCTTGAAGGAATTTGTGATCTCTTCAAGCTGGTTCAAACGGTTGGTATAGGTGTCGATGGTGTCTCTTCTTGCGCCGGGACGTGCCGCCGAAATGGTATCGGCCGTCTGTACGATGCATGCTATGAGAGACTCGGGCTCAACATCACCGTGGTGTGCCTCAACGGCATTTATGACCACAGCGGATTCCTTGTACTTTCTGCAGAGCTCGACGCCAAGCTGAATGTGGGAGCCTTCCTGCTCCTGATCAACGGCCTTGCCTATATCGTGCAGGAGTCCTGCTCTCTTGGCCGTTCTCACATCAACGCCGATCTCCATTGCAAGGAGTCCGGAAAGATGAGCTACCTCGATTGAATGCTTGAGTGCATTCTGTCCGTAGCTTGTTCTGAACTTCATCTTGCCGAGAAGTCTTACAAGCTCGGGATGTATGCCATGCACCCCTACCTCAAGCGTTGCGGCCTCACCCTCCTCACGGATGAGTGTTTCCACATCACGCTGGGCCTTTTCAACCATTTCCTCAATACGTGCCGGATGGATACGCCCGTCGACTATAAGTCTTTCAAGGGCTACCCTTGCAACCTCTCTGCGGATGGGATCGAAGGCTGAAAGGATGACTGCCTCGGGAGTGTCATCGATAATGAGGTCAACACCCGTCATGGTCTCGAGGGTTCTGATGTTTCGACCCTCACGGCCTATGATGCGTCCCTTCATGTCATCGCTGGGTAACTGAACCACAGAGATGGTAGCCTCGGCAACATGATCTGCCGCACATCTCTGGATGGCGTTGACCACGTATTCCTTGGCTTTCTTGTCCGCTTCTTCCTTGGCCTTGGTTTCCAGTTCCTTGACCATTACTGCGGCTTCATGCCTTACTTCGTCCTCAACCGACTTGAAAAGCTGCTCTTTTGCCTGTTCGGAGGTCAGACCTGAAATTCGCTCCAGTTCCTGTATGCGCTGCTCGTTCAGCTTGGAAATCTCTTCCTGCTGCTTTGCCAGTGACTCTTCTTTGGCCGCAACCGCATTCTCTCTCTTCTCGATCGCATCTGCTTTTTTGTCGACGGATTCCTCTTTCTGCTGAATCCTTCTCTCAAGGCGCTGTACTTCGGATCTGCGCTCTCGAATTTCCTTGTCCAGGTCATTCTTGGCCTTGATGGACTCCTCTTTGATCTCGAGAAGGCCTTCTTTCTTTTTGGACTCGGCTGTCTTCAAAGCATTGTCGATGATCTCCCGCGCTTTGGTATCCGCATTTCCGATCTTCTCGTCAACGGATTTCTTGTAACTCTTGGTGTAAAGCGCTGCGCAAAGAACGGCTATCACGGCTATTACGGCACCGACGATAATTCCAATTTGCACTACAGGAGCACCTCCTTATTTAGTTGTCATCCCGGAACACTGCTGCGAAACGATTAAATTTCTTACAATTTCAGGGTCCCGATTATGCGTTATTGAATTTTAGTCCGATAACAGATAAAATTACAACATTTAGATTTTAAACCATCGGATAAGTTATGTCAAGTAAAGTGTGAAATCGCACGTTTGATATTTTCCATGGTGTAGCCCCTGCCGGTAAGATGTCGGTAAAGCTTTGCCCATGCCTTTTCGTCAGACCTGTCCGGAAGGCACCCGGGAAGGGTGCCACCCAGCTTTTTTTCAAGATATGCAGCGATGAGGGCGGACTCGTCGACATCCTCGTAAAGGGATGAGAGTACCTCCCGTATCACCTCTTTGTCTATTCCTCTTTTCAGAAGTTCGTACTCAAGCTGTCTGCGGCTCTTTTTTTCCATCCGGTAGGATGCAAAGGCACGGGCATATCTTTCGTCGTCGATATAGCCGTAGCCCTTGACATATTCCAGGGCGTCAAGTGCCGCTTCGGGATCAAAGCCCTCTTTTTTCAGCTTGTCCAGAAGTTCCTTTTCCGTTTTATCGCGGTCGGTAAGTATGGCCAGTGCTCTGAGCCTGGCTTTTTTGATCTCATCTTCATTCATCGGCAGCGGGAGCTGCAGCCTCAGTGGGCTTTTCGCCGGTGCCTATACCGTAGAAGTCCCTGACACGGCTGTCCAGTTCTTCGAAAACATCCGGGTTGTCGATGAGGTACTGCTTTGCGTTTTCACGGCCCTGGCCTATCTTTTCGCCGTTGTAGGCGTACCATGCGCCGCTCTTGTTTATGATATTGCAGCCGGCAGCAAGATCCAGTACATCGCCGGCCATGGAGATACCCTGTCCGAACATGATATCAAACTCCGCCTCTTTAAAGGGAGGAGCGATCTTGTTTTTGACGATCTTTACCCTGGTCCTGTTTCCGATGGCCTCGCCGCCCTGCTTTATGGTCTCTATCCTGCGGACATCGAGACGCACGGAGGAGTAGAACTTCAGTGCGCGGCCGCCTGTGGTTGTCTCGGGGTTGCCGAACATGACGCCCACCTTTTCCCTGAGCTGGTTTATGAAGATCACGCAGCAGTTTGACTTGCTGATGACTGCTGTAAGCTTCCTCAGGGCCTGGGACATGAGCCTGGCCTGGAGGCCCACATGGGAATCGCCCATGTCGCCGTCGATCTCGGCCTTGGGAACAAGGGCTGCAACGGAATCGATGACTACGATGTCAACGGCGCCGGAGCGGACCATGGTCTCGGCAATCTCAAGGGCCTGCTCTCCGGAATCCGGCTGGGATATGTAAAGGTTATCGATATCAACGCCGATGTTTTTGGCGTAAACGGGGTCAAGTGCGTGCTCTGCGTCTATGAAACCGGCTATGCCGCCGCGCTTCTGGACCTCGGCTATCATATGCAGTGTAACGGTGGTCTTACCCGAGGATTCGGGACCGTAGATCTCAACGATGCGGCCCTTGGGAATGCCCCCCAGGCCCAGAGCTATATCGAGGCTGAGAGAGCCGGTGGGGATGGTCTCAACATTCATGCCGGTGCTGTTGTCACCAAGCTTCATGACGGAGCCCTTGCCAAACTGCTTTTCAATCTGTGAAAGTGCGGCCTCAAGGGCCTTCTGCTTTTCTTCTCTTTCCATTGTGAACCTCCAAATGCAAACATCTGTTCGCCAGCTGAATCAATAGTAAAACATCTGTTCGGGTTTGTCAACAGTTATTTTGGTAAAAATTCGAAGATCTGCCGGATGAGGCGGCACGATATGACTCAAGACAGGTTCATCATAACTTTACACGTGTCAAAAGTCAACCACCCTATCTCACTATCTTTTTCACCCAGCCTCCTTTTTTCACGAGTATGTGGCCGATGATGCATTTGATCCAGTCCGCCATCTGCAATATCACATATATCCATACCACGTAAATATCCGTATGTCTGCTGACAAAATAGGCCAGGGGCACGCTCACGATCCACATGAAAAAGCTGTCGAAAAGGAAGGTTATTACCGTGTTGCCCCCCGCCCTCAGTGTGAAATAGGTGGTGTGCAGAAAAGCAACCTGGGGGCTGAACACTGCCTGGGCCATAAGGAAATGGCAGGCTATGAGCTTTGCCTCGTCGGTGGTGTTGTAAAACCGGGGAAATACCCCCGAAAGTGAAAAGAGCAGGATTCCCACTATGGTGGCTATGAACACCGCAAATGCGATTATCCTGGCGTCCTCCTCCCGGGCCCGTTTGAAATCCCCGGCCCCCAGATGCTGCCCGATTATTATGGCAACGGCGTCACCCATGGCAAAGAACACCACGTTGAAGACATTGCTGACGGTACCGCTTATGTTCTGTGCGGCCACGGCACTGAGCCCCCGCAGTGAATAACACTGGGTGAGTATGGCGATACCCGAGGACCACAGAGTCTCGTTCACCAGCAGGGGAAAGCCCGTGATAAAAAACTTCTTTACCAGCTCACCCTTAAGCGAAAACCTGCTGTACACTCCCTCGAAATAGGGACACAGTTCTTTGTTGCGGTGGGTCCACACCGCCACTATGAGAAACTCGGTATATCTGGCAAGGACTGTGGCAAGGGCCGCGCCCCGCACTCCCATTTCCGGGAAGCCGAACTTTCCGAAGATCAGCAGATAGTTAAAGATCACGTTCACCGCCACCGCAGCCATTCCCGCCTTCATGGGGACCACGGTCTGGGAACACTCTCTCAGGGTGTTGGAATACACCTGTACCATTGTAAAGGCCGGAAGGCTGAAAAGGATTATCAGCAGATATTCCTTCGCATAGGCCATGGCTGCCGCAGGGTCTCCGCCGGCATCCGTGTTGCCGGAAAGGTAAAGGGATATCAGCTTTTCTCCCCCGGTCAGAAATATGGTTATCGCCACGGCAGTGATAAGGGCGCCCAGGATGAGCTTGTACCTGATGGTCTGCCTGATGCCCTCGTGATCCTTGCTTCCGTAGTACTGGGCGGTGAAGAGTCCCGCACCCGCAAGGCCGCCGAAGATGCACAGAAAGAAGACAAAGATCAGCTGGTTCACTATGGCCACTCCGGACATCTGCTCCGTTCCCGTGCGGCCCACCATGATGTTGTCCAAAAAGCTCACCAGGTTGGTGATGCCGGTCTGGAGCATAATGGGCACCGATATCTTCAGGATCTTTCCGTAGAAGTCACTGTCACCTACATATTTGGTTTTTAGTTTTTCAAGCGTCGACATTTGTGATATTATTGTGTAAGTTTTAGCGGATGATGTGGGGGCATAGGGCTTCAAGCAGCAAAGCTGCTTGGAAGCATTGCACGACAGATCACGCCGGCAAGCCAGCTTGCCGCGGTGATCTTTGTGCAATGTAAGCCAATGCGACAAAGTCGCATTGACCCTATGCCCCATCATCATCTCCCCAACCCTCACCATTCGATCGGAGAAACAATGCACATCGTATTACATCAGCCGGAGATCCCGTCCAATACGGGCAATATAGGGCGTACGTGCGCTGCAACAGGCTCCCGTCTCCACCTTATACGGCCTCTGGGCTTTTCCATCAACGAGAAGGCCCTGAAGCGGGCGGGGATGGACTACTGGGATGAGCTTGACGTCAGGGTCTACATCAACTTCAGCGATTTCCTTGAGAAAAATCCTTCCATAGGAAACGGCGAAAGCCGGCTGTTCATGGCTACCACCAAGGCGCGCCGCACCTACTGCGACGTCACCTACGGCAAAAACGATTATATCATGTTCGGCAGGGAAAGCGGAGGTATTCCCGAACAGCTTCTGGTGGACAACGAAGAGGGCTGCATAAGGATCCCCATGCTCGATGGCACCCGCTCCCTAAATTTAGCAAATTCCACATCCATCATCCTCTATGAGGCACTTCGACAGCAGGGCTTTGAGGGTCTCACGGACAAGGGCAGCCTCCACGATCTGGAATGGAGAACATCATGAACGAAAACGTGAAAAAACGACTGGAGCTTCTGGATACCGTAAGGGGCATCACGGTCATCAGCATGATACTGTACCACGCCCTGTGGGATATCTGCTACCTGGGGCTCGCTCCGCAAAGTCTCATATCCTCAAACGCTGCGGCCGTCTGGCAGCTCACCATCTGCTGCAGCTTTATACTGCTCTCCGGCTACTGCTTTCCCATGGGCAGCCGGAAGATCCGTCACGGTATAGTAATCATGGGCTGGGGCGTGGCCATCACGGTGGTGACCTGCACCTTTGTCCCCCAGACCTCCGACATCTTCGGAGTGCTCTGGCTCCTGGGTATCTGTGCCCTCATCGCCTGCCTGCTCCACCACTGCTTTGAGGAGCTCACTCCACCTCTGGCCGCCGTGTGGGCTATCGTGTGCCTCGTCGGTTTTTCCGCCTTCTACAGGGTGGGTACCGGGTACCTCGATCTTGTGCACCCGGTTAAGCTTCCGAGAGGCCTCTACCATGGCCTCTTCATGTCCCTCATAGGCTTCAGGGATCCGGAGTTTTTCTCCGTGGATTACTTTCCTCTCCTCCCCTGGGCATTCCTGTACTTTACGGGATATTTCCTGAACAGGATGACTGCAGGAAACGAAAAGCTCAAAAAAGCGCTGACTCCGGGGCTGCCCTTCTTTTCCTTTATCGGGCGGCATTCACTGGTCATCTATCTGGTGCACCAGCCCGTGGTCTACGGCCTTACAAACCTCATCGCATATATGGTGAAATAAAATGTCATACATCGGTTTTATAGCAAACAGCATACTCTTCGGCGTAGCCCTTGCAATGGATGCCTTTTCCGTATCCGTGGCCAACGGCATAAACGATCCGCGCATGAAGCGCAGCCGTGCCTTCACAATAGCCGGGTGCTTTGCATTTTTCCAGATCCTGATGCCCCTGGCAGGCTGGTTCTGTGTACGCAAGATCGCCACGGCCTTTTCCGTCGTTCAGGGATACATTCCCTACATCGCCTTTCTGCTCCTTCTCTTCATAGGAGTTAAAATGATCCTTGAGGGGCAAAAAAATAAAGACGCCGAAAGCGCCGCACCTGCTGTGGGGCTGTACGCTCTGCTCCTGCAGGGCATCGCCACCTCAATGGACGCTCTCTCCGTCGGTTTTACCATCTCGGACTACAATGCCGTCATGGCCCTGGCCGAGTCCCTCATCATCGGGGCAGTGACCCTTGTCATCTGCCTTGCCGGACTCCTTCTGGGCAAGAGGATAGGCACCCGCATATCCGGCGCCGCTTCCCTTCTCGGGGGATCGATCCTCATCATCATCGGCATAAAGATCCTGGTATCTTCTCTTTAGTCCGTTATCTCTTTTTCTTTTTTTCTTTTCCGAAGGTTACCTGTGAGAAATAATCAAGAAGGCAGCGCCTGAGCATTACCAGTGCAGAGGCGGTTGCGGTCTGTCTGATCTTTTCACGGCTGCCGGAGAATCTGTACTCTCCCACGGTCACGGATCCGCAGACACATACGCCGATATAAACAAGCCCCACCGGCTTGTCTTCGGTGCCGCCGTCGGGCCCGGCTATGCCGGTAACGGCTACGGAGGCATCGGACTTTGTGTTGTCGCAGGCACCCATTGCCATCTCTCTGGCGGTCTGCTCGCTGACTGCTCCGTACTTGAGAAGGGTGGATTTCTTAACCCCAAGATATCTGCGCTTGGCCTTGTTTGAATAAGTGATAAAGCCCTCCCTGAACATTTCCGAAGCTCCGGGTACGGACACGATCCTGGATGAGACCATGCCGCCGGTGCAGGACTCGGCAGTGGTGAGGGTGAGCTGGTTTTCACGAAGAAGATCCACCACGGCCTGCTCTAAGGTGATATCCGGTTCCGTGGTATATATATCGGCGCCGAAGCGGCTTTTCAGCTCCTTTACCAGGGGCTTTATGAGCCTTCGGCCTTCCTTTTCGTCCTCTGCTCTGGCAGTGACCCTGAAATGCACCTCTCCGACCTTTGCGTAGGTGGCTATGGTGGGATTGGTCTGACCGTTTATCAGATCCTCTGCCATGGTTTCCGCCTTTGACTCTCCCACTCCGCATATCTTTACCATCCTGGATACGATGGTGCCGGGGGTGAGGGCGTCAAGATAGGGCGCTATGCTGTCCCTGAACATGGGCTCAAGCTCACCGGGAGGTCCGGGCATCAGCACTATGGTGGTTTTGTCGTGCTCGATTATTATGCCGGGCGCGGTTCCGTTGGGATTGTGTACCGCCTTTGCTCCTTCGGGCACGAGAGCCTGCTTCCAGTTGTTCTCGGTGATCTCTCTGTGGTTTTTTTCAAAGTATTCCCTGATGTACTCTTTCTCGGCCTCATCCTCCACAAGCTTTTTTCCGCATACCGCGGCAACGGTCTCCTTTGTCAGGTCGTCCTGGGTGGGGCCAAGTCCTCCGGAAAGAAGGACGATGTCCGCCCTTGATATGGCAAGCTTAAGGGCCTCCTCAAGCCTCTGTGCGTTGTCGCCCACCACACACTGGTTGTAGCAGGCCAGGCCCAGAGCAGCACACTGCTGTGAGAGAAATGCGGCGTTGGTGTTCACAATGTTGCCAAGGAGAAGCTCGGTTCCCACAAAGATCATTTCAACCGTCATTTCAGAATCCTCCGTTGGAAAGCACGCCTATATTTTTTCTGATGTAATCAACCAGAGATATAACCGTCAAGGCGAGAGCCAGATAGGTGAAAATCTTTTCTGCCATGATAAAGGCAGGATGTTCTATATCGATTATGAGCAGGATTATCATGCCCATCTGTGATACGGTCTTAAACTTACCCCAGTAGCTGGCCGCTATGACCACGCCCTGCTCGGCAGCGATAAGCCTGAAGCCGCTGATGATGAACTCTCTGGCCACTATGATTATAACGATCCAGGCCGGCAGGAGTGAAAGCTGGGTAAAACAGATGAGGGCAGAACACACCAGAAGCTTGTCGGCAAGGGGATCCATAAACTTTCCGAAATTGGTGACAAGCCCCTTCTTTCTGGCGATCTGTCCGTCAAGAAAGTCGGTGAAGGAGGCAACGCAGAAAAGAGCCAGCGCCACCCACTTGCATCCCGGCATGGGATTCAGCTGAAAACACACGTAAAAGGGTATCATCAGCACCCTTAAGATTGTAAGCTTGTTGGGTAGATTCATTTAATCTTCCTCTTCTATCTCACCGGTGAGATCATATCCGCCGCTGCCGGTGACCCGGGTCCTTACTATGGTTCCCGACATGATCTCTCTGTCGCTCTTTATAAATATGAGCCCATCCACCTCGGGAGCGTCCCTGTAGGTCCTGGCAACGTAGACGTCGTTTTCCACGTCCCTGCCCTCGATAAAGGCGTCCATCAGGCTGCCCTCAAGTTCTGCGTTCTTTTCGAAGACGGTCTGTTGCTGAAGGAGCATTAGCTCATCAAGCCTTTTAAGCTTCACCTCTTCATCGATCATGGGCTCCATACCAAAGGCGGGAGTTCCCTCCTCGGGCGAGTATGTAAAGACTCCGAGTCTGTCGAAGCGGAGTTTTTTGATCATTTTCGCGGAGGCTCTGTGGTCCTCCTCGCTCTCACCGGGAAATCCGGTGATAAAGGTGGTGCGAATGCAGATGTCGGGAACGGCTTCTCTGAGCTTTCCGACCACGGCCTCTATATCTGCGGACGTACACCTGCGGCCCATGCGCTTAAGCACGTTGTCGGAACCGCTCTGTACCGGCATGTCTATGTAATGGCAGATCTTCGGCTCCCTTTTGATCACGTCGATGAGCTCATCGGTGATCTCTTCGGGATAACAGTACAGCAGGCGGATCCATTTGATGCCCTCTATGGCGCAAAGCCTTTCAAGAAGGGCGGGCAGAAGTTTTCTGCCCTCAAGATCCATACCGTAGACCGTTATCTCCTGGGCTACAAGGATGAGCTCGGAAACACCGTCCTCTGCCAGCTGCCGGGCCTCATTAACAAGGACATCCATGGGCACGGATCTGTACCTGCCCCTGACCTTGGGAATGATGCAGTAGGTGCAGCTCTTGTCGCAGCCCTCCGCGATCTTAAGATAGGCGTAGTGACCGCCGGTGGAAAGGCTCCGTCTGCCCTCCAGATAGGTATAGCTGTCCCTGTCCTTAAGGTGGTCGGACCCTTTGCCTTCAAGGGCTTCCTTTATAGCCCTGTCGATCTCGTCAAAGGCGGTGGTACCCACGATGGCATCCACCTCGGGGAGCTCGCTGCGGATCTCCTCGCTGTATCTCTGGGCCAGACAGCCGCAGATCACAAGGGCTTTGAGGCTTCCCTTTTCCTTGTAGGAACCCACCTCTATTATGGTGTTTATGCTCTCCTCTTTGGCGTCGCCTATGAAACAGCAGGTGTTTATAACGGCGCACCCGGCCTCGGAGATATCGTCGGTAAAAACGTAGCCCTTCTCGGAAAGAAGAGCCATCATCTGCTCCGAGTCCACCAGGTTTTTATCGCACCCGAGAGACACAAAGTAAATCTTTTCCATAACACAAAATCAGAGGAACCCTGGGGTTCCCCTTTAATTTATTCGGGATCGGTATCCTCGGAAAGGATCTTTACATCGCCGTTCAACAGTTCCTCTACCGCTATGGAGAGGGCTTTCTTGGGAAGTCCGTCTCTGGATACCCCGCTGACCATGGGCTCGTCTCCGGACACGATCTGCCTTGCTCTCTTGGCCGTTGCCAGGACTATGGAATAACGGCTGTTGATCACGGGATGCTCGGCATCCTCCGCGTCGGCGTTAACAACTGCCATAAGGTCCGAATATGAAGGGTGTAACATAATCTGTCTCCTTTTTGGTATTACTTTGATTTATTAAAAAGAATCTCTATGAGAATCTCTTCAGCTCGCTTCTGAGTCTGCCGATAAAACCGGCCTGCCTCACAGGTGCATATGCGGCCGCCTGTATGATGGCGTGGGTTCGGCGGGCGCAGTCCTCGATGCTGTCGTTGACCACTATGTAGTCGTAGGACTCTATGCCTTCGGACTCCTCACAGGCCCTGGCCAGACGCTTTTTGATGACCTCGTCGGTCTCGGTACCTCTGCCCCTGAGCCGGCGCTCCAGTTCATCCGCATCCGGAGGTACCACAAAGATGAGCACCGCTTCCGGATATCTTTCCTTTATGGAGAGAGCTCCCTGGATCTCTATCTCGAGGATCACATTTTTGCCCTCTTCCTGCTTTGCCCTGACAAAGTCCGCCGGTGTGCCGTAGTAGTTGTCCACGAACCTGGCGTGCTCCAGAAGAGCTCCGGCCTCTATCATGGCTTCGAACTCATCGACGGTCTTGAAAAAATACTCTCTGCCGTCTGTCTCACCGGGACGGGGCGCCCTGGTGGTAGCCGAAATCGAAAGCACATAGGAATCATTATAAAGCTCCAGGAGCTTTTTTACAAGTGTGCCTTTTCCGGTACCCGCAAAACCCGAGATTATGATAAGCTGACCTGTTTTATCCATATGTCTCCTATTCCAGATTCTGGATCTGCTCCCTGATCTTTTCGATAATGGTCTTAAGCTCGATGGCTATATCGGAAAGAGTGAGATCGTTGGCCTTCGAAAGGGTGGTGTTGGCTTCCCTGTTCATCTCCTGAGCTATGAAGTCAAGCTTCCTGCCCACAGCTCCGCCGGTCCTCAGTTCCTTTTCCATGGCGTCGATATGTGCCTTGAGCCTGACTATCTCTTCGTCCACCGCTGCCTTGTCGGCAAATATGGTCACCTCGGTCAGCAGCCTGCTCTCATCGATCTGGGCATCCCCGAGCATCTCCGCAACCTTTGCGAAAAGCTTTTCCCTGTATTCGGCAACGATCTTGGGGCTGCGCTCTTCTATGCTGTCCACAAGTCCCCTCATGGTATCGAGCTTTTCCAGAAGGTCGTCCTTAAGTTTTTCGCCTTCGCCGGTCCTCGCCTCGCAAAAGCTTTGGCAGGCCTGTCTCAGGGCAACCTCCAGGATCTTCTCCAGGGTCTCCCCGTTCACTTCGGACTCATCCAGAGTCAGAACACCGGGCATGGAGGCCAGTCTGGAAACACCCCTGACATCGTTTTCAAGCCCATGTTCCTGGGCCATATCAACCAGGTACCTCATGTATTCACCGGCCACCTCGGAATTGTAGCAAACCTGGGAATCTCCGCCGGAAAGGCTTTCGTAGGTTACAAAAATGTCGATCTTTCCGCGCTGTGCATACTCACGGATTATGTTTCTCACATCCGCTTCATATGGATTCAGCCTTTTTGGAAGCCTGATCCCCAGATCAAGATATCTGTGGTTCACGGACTTCATCTCAACAGTTATCTTATAATGCTCGTCCTGGCACTCGCCACGGCCGAAGCCGGTCATACTCCTTATCACATCACTCATATCAATACCCCAAAACATTAACCTTGCATTTTATCTCGGTTCCGTCGTTTACCCTGGCCGTCACCACTGTCTTTCCGGTGGCTCTTGCGGTCACAAGTCCGGTCTTTTCATCAACCTCTGCCACGGTGGGATCCATGGAAACAAAGGTGACCTTTGACAGGTCGATGGACTTGTCCTTAAGCCTGAGCTGCCTGGTGGATGACTCCGGTGCCAGCGTCATGGCCTTTTGCGTGAAGGCGGGCTTGGGCACTATAACCTTGCACTTTAAGGTAGTGCTTCCGACCATGGCCTTTATCTGGGCCGAGCCGGCCTTAAGGGCCACTATGTTTCCGTTTTCGTCAACGGATACGATGTCGGGCTTGGTGCTGGTCCAGGTGGTCTGCTGGTAGGGTCCGTTTATCGCAAGCTTCGCGGAATTGGTAATGGTGAGCTTTCTCTTTTTCGTTACAAAGGAAGGCTTGCGCACCATTATCCTGTGTTTGTATTCCTTGCCGTCCACCGTTCCCCGGATGACCGTGACGCCTTTTTTAACGGCGGTCACCAGACCGGACTGATCCACGGTGGCGATCTTTTCTTTCTTGGAAGACCAGTTGACGGAGGAAACTCCGCTGATCTTGAGTATCGCAGTCTGTCCCACGTAGAGGATGGTGGTTCCGGTCTCCTCATCGTAGTCATCGCTGTTCATGGTGATGATGGGCTGCTCAACCGTTCCGGTCTCACGGATCTTTTTCTCGAAGTGATCAATCACGGTATAATCGGGGGCAACCTCGGCCTCAGCCTCTGTCTTTATGACGGTCTTGAGCTTTATCCTCAGATTTCCGTGGATGTTCTTTGCATCCTCGTTGCCGAACATATCCTCCCACTGTCTGGTGGAGGTGTTGTACAGCAGGCTGTGGTTGGTGTTTGTGGAGTTAAGGCAATAGTACATTGCGTCCATTGTCTTGGCTGCGGCAAAGGCGTCGTATTTGGGATCTATGACGCTGTTTGTCACCACGGACATGGTGTATTTTCCGGAAACGCCGCTGTAGATTCCGGGAGTTTCGTCGGCTACGTCAGCCTTATAGAGGTTTACCACCACCGCAAAGGTTGATTCCGCCTTAAGCTCTATTCCCTTTCCGAGGTTCACATCGTAGTATCCCGCCGCGTCCACTTTGCCGTAGACAGGAGCCTCAAGAAGAGGCGTTCCCGTGGTGGGATCGGGAAGCTCGGGATCCGCATAAACCTGCACGGAGTAAACGGAGCCGGGTGTGGCAAGCTTGACCATGACGGAGCGCAGGTATTCCTTTGCGCCGTCGGCCTTCTTTTTAACCTTGTAAACGTTTGCATATGAGGAACCGGCGGTGATCTCCTTGGAAAAGGCCGAACCGTCGTACTGATAGGTGCGGTTCTCGGTCACGCCCTCATCCTTGCCCTCAAGTACATCAAGGTCGAAGGTATAGCCCCTTCTGACATTGTTGTTTGCCAGGAGCTTGTCGGTGGTGTCATAGGACATCCAGAAGTAGCCGTACTCATAACCCCAAAGCTTTCCGGTCTTTGCGGCCTGATAGGTATTCTCATTGCCGTAGCTGTTCTTGCACAGCCATCCTCCGGGCTCCTCGCTGCCGCTCTTGTGAGCTTCCCCGGCAAAATACTCGGGAGGGATGGTGTCATCCCAGCCGATGATCAGAACATTGTGGTTCTGGGCCGTTGAGGGATGGTGGTAATATACCGAATATGCATTATTCTCGGAGATGACCTTCAGGTTGTTATACAGGGGAATGCCCTGGGCATTCTTTTTCTGTACTCCGCCCTCGGTAGGATAGGTGCTGGTGTAGTAGATACAGGTGGAAACGCCTCCGTGCTTCAGTATCATTTCCTTCACCAGATCCTTCTGGGCCATGTCTATGATCCTGCCCTCCTTCAGGTCGTACTTGTCGGAGAACTTGTATTTGCTCTCAACCGCAGTGAGATTCCTGTCGGGCACATCCTCAGAGCTGTAGGGCACATCCTTTTCATCGGCAATGCCCACGCCCATGGCCATGGTCTCCAGGGAGTACGCGGGAGAACCGCTGAGTGCGAAGGCATCTGCCACGGTGGCCTTCCTGGCGGTGCTTATGTCATAGCTGTCAAGGTAGAGATAGTTGCTGTCCTTTTCAAGGGTCCTCAAGGGATCGGGAATAACCTTGTTGTCGTTGAAATATGAATAATAGGTGAGGCATCTCTCCGACAGGTCAAGGACGTTGTCGGAAACTGTGAGTCCCCTGTTTTCGCTGACGGCGTTGTATATACCGTGGCGGATGTTGTAGGAGGACTCGGCCCCGCCGCAGGCGGTGAAGGTCCAGCAGCAGCCGTTAACGTACTTTCTGATGTCCTTTGTCTGCTTGCCGTCGCTGCTGGTCACTTTTACGGTAGCTCCGATACTCTGGATCTTGGGAATGGTATGGTAGTTTTTATACTCGGGTCCGCTCTTGTGGCCCGTGGGAATATACTTAGGGGACTTGGCGGTGGTTATACCGTCCGCACCCACCAGAGTGTCCATATTTTCGCCGATAACATCGTCGGGAACCTCTTTAACCTCATCAAGATTGTCGTAGATGATGGTGCTCTCGTCTCCGGGAAGGATCTCATCTGCCGCATCACTGCCGCCGGCAGAGGCTGCGGACTGCACCAAATCCTCGGGAACTATCTCTTCCAGGTAGGGTTCTTCTTCGGATACCTCTTCACGCCCCTCTGCTTCCTGAGGAGCCTCATCCCCTGCGGTCAGTACGCTCTCTTCTTCGGTAACTTCCTCATCGACGGAAGACTCTTCGCACCGGTCTTCGGAGACCGCCGCATCCACAGGCTCATTCTGGGCCGCAAGCACTCCCGATGTATTTCCCGTCAGCATTGACAGTACAAGGATCATGCTGAGCGCGGAGGATATTCTTTTTTTGAAATACTGTGATCTGATCATTGTAATTTCCTCGTGTGTTTATTGTATATGGATCGCAGGCGATCCCTCTGTAATCCGATACGTTTGGGAGCCGTCCTAATTATGTTCGCCCCAAAAGCATGCAGACAAAGAAAACAAGTATCTGTACACCCACTATGGTGGACCCGACCGGAGTCCCGGCCAGTATGGATATCACCATTCCCAGGAAGGCACACAGGGATGCCAGCACTCCCGAGCATACGGTAACGCTTTTGAAGCTTTTGAACAGCCGCATGGCGGACAGAGCCGGAAAGATCACCAGTGCGGAGATCAGAAGGGACCCCACCAGATTCATGGCCAGTACGATGATCACGGCTATTATCACCGCTATCAGCAGGTTGTAAGCTCCCGCGTCCACCCCGGCGGACCTGGAAAAGGCCTCGTCAAAGGTGACGGCAAAGATCTTGTTGTAAAAGAACATGAAGATGGCCAGCACCAGAACCGAAAGCACTATGCAGAGCACCACCTCGGTCTTTGACAGAGTGAGTATGGAGAAGGATCCGAAAAGCGTGGAGCACACATCTCCCGTGAGGTTTGATGAGGTGGAAAAAATGTTCATCAGAAGATATCCCACCGCAAGGGCCCCAACTGAGATCATGGCTATGGCCGCATCACCCTTTATCTTTGCGTTCTGTCCCTGTCTCAAAAGGAGGATGGCGCTGATGACCGTCACCGGAAGCACCACCACCATGGAACTCTCAACCCTTAAAATACCGGCGATGGCAATGGCCCCGAAGGCCACGTGTGACAGGCCGTCACCGATGAAGGAAAAGCGCTTGAGCACCAGGGTAACCCCCAGAAGGGAGGAACACAGAGCTATGAGCACTCCCACTATAAGTGCGTAACGCACAAAGGGAAATTGTAGATATTCTATAAGCTTATCCATGCATCTGCTCCTCAAGCAAAAGGAAGCGTCTGCCCTGATCGCTCTTTCTGAACTCCTCCTTTGTGCCGAAAAAAACGGTATTGCCTATGTAAAGAATGTGGCTGGCGTACCTCACCGCCGCTATCACGTCATGGGAGACCATGATGATGGTTATGCCCTCCCGGTTCAGCTTCTCGATAAGACTGTACATATCCGCGGTTACCACGGGATCAAGGCCTGAAACAGGCTCGTCCAGAAGAAGGATCTTTTCGGCGGCGCACAGGGCCCTGGCAAGCAGAACTCTCTGCTGCTGTCCTCCCGAGAGCTCACGGTAGCACTTGTCGGCAAAATCCGTCACGCCCATCCTCTCCATATTTTCCCGGGCCAGTTCCTTTTCCTCCCGGGTATAACGGGGACGCAGACCGCACCTGCCCTGAAGTCCGGAATATACGATCTCTTTTACCGAAGCGGGAAAATCCCTCTGGACCACGGTCTGCTGGGGAAGATATCCGATCTCGTTGGCCAAAAGACCATCGCCGTAGCTTATACTGCCCGCCAACGGTTTGGTAAGGCGCAGCAGAGTCTTTATCAGTGTTGTCTTTCCCGAGCCGTTCTCACCCACAACGCAGAGATAATCTCCGGCGTTTACGGTGAAACTGAGATCCTCGATTATAGCCTGTGAGTCGTAACCCAGGGAAAGGCCTTCGGCCTTCAGTAATGACATAGTAACACTCCTTAAACACAATCCGTTTAATTGTAATATAGTAGCGTAAAACTGTCAAATGGTGTACTATATCCTTTGGCGAAAAAAAACAGCATTGAAAGGAAAAGAAATGGCTTTCGACGGACTTACGGTAGCTGCTCTTACCAGGGAGCTTTCAACGGCCCTGAAGGGCGCCCGCATATCAAAGATAGCTCAGCCGGAATCGGATGAGCTCATGATCACCTTCAAGACCCCGGAGGGGGCCAGACGTCTGCTCTTATCCGCGGACGCCTCCCTCCCCCTGGCATATCTCACGGAGGAGAACAAGCCCTCTCCAATGACGGCTCCGGGCTTCTGCATGCTGCTGAGAAAACATATAGGCTCCGGCCGGGTACTCTCTGTGACCCAGCCTTCCCTGGAGCGCATCATCAGGATCGACATCGAGCATCTTGACGAGATGGGGGATCTTTGCACAAAGGCCCTTATCATAGAGCTCATGGGAAAGCATTCAAATATAATCTTCTGCCGCCCAGAGGGTGAGGGGCTTGTGATCATAGACTCCATAAAGCACGTATCCTCCCTGGTTTCATCGGTCCGTGAGGTGCTCCCCGGCAGGGAGTATTTCATCCCTAACACCATGGACAAGCTGGATCCCCTCTCCGGAGATTACGACGCCGACACCTTTATCTCCGAGGTACTCTCAAAGCCCATGAGTGCCGCAAAGGCCATATATTCCACCTTTACCGGTATTTCCCCGGTGGTGGCAAACCAGCTGGTGTACAGCGCCGGCGCCGACGGAGACGCCCCCACCGCCTCTCTTTCCGAGCTTGAAAAGGAAAACATCTGGAACGCCTTCAGATACATGACAAGTGATGTGAAAAACGGCCGGTTTTCACCCGAGATCGTATACGAGACCGGCAGCAACGGTCTTCCGGTGCCTAAGGAATTCTGCGCCCTGCACCTGTCCATGTTCGAAGGCCTTCCCTCAGGCAGTTTCGACAGCATGTCCGCCCTTCTGGAAGCATACTACGCCCAGAAAAACCGGGTGACCCGCATACGCCAGAGATCGGCTGACCTTCGCCGCATAGTCACCACCTGCCTGGAAAGATGCGTAAAAAAATACGACATCCAGCAAAAACAGCTGAAGGACACGGAAAAGGCGGATAAGAACAGGCTCTTCGGCGAACTGCTCCTGACCTACGCACACTCCGTCCCCGCCGGGGCAAAGAGCGTGAAGCTGGAGGATTACAACACCGGCGAGGAGGTGACCATCCCCCTTGACGAAAACAAATCCCCCCAGGAAAACAGCCGGCGTTATTTTGACAAATACGGGAAACTTAAGAGGACAAAGGAAGCCCTGGATGAGCAGATAAAAGAGACCGTATCCCAGAAGGAGCATCTGGAATCCATACTCACCAGCCTGGATCTTTCCGGCAGCGAGGAGGATCTTGCCCAGATAAGGACGGAGCTGGAGGAATCCGGCTACATCAGGAAAAAGTCCGCTACCAAAAAGCAGGACAAAAAACTGAAGCCCCTGCGCTTTGTCAGCAGCGACGGCTACGAGATATATGTGGGCCGCAACAACCTTCAGAACGACTACGTCACCTTTAAGCTGGGAAGCGGAAACGACTGGTGGTTCCATGCAAAAAAGATGCCCGGCTCCCACGTGCTGGTAAAAAACAAGGGCACCGAAGAAATGCCGGACCGTGTATTCGAGGAAGCCGCCGCCCTGGCAGCCTGCTATTCCGGGGGCCGTGACCAGACCCTGGTGGAGGTTGACTATATCCAGAAAAAGCACGTAAAAAAGCCCGGAGGTGCTAAACCGGGCTTTGTGGTGTACTATACAAACTATTCAATGACCGTTGGGGCCGAAGCGATATCTCTTGCGGCGTCCAAAAAGCCGGAGGCTTAAGCTTCCGCCTTGTCCTCTTCGGAATAGCCGCATCCCTGCTCCTGACAGGCCAGTTTTGATCCCTTGTGTACCAGGATACCGCCGCATTTGGGGCACTTCTTGTCCGAGGGCTTTGCCCATGACATGAAATCACACTCCGGGAAGCCCAGACAGCCGTAGTAACGGCGTCCCTTCCTAGTGGTCTTTATCACAACGTCACTGCCGCACTTGGGGCAGCTCACTCCCACCTTTTCAAAATAAGGCTTGGTGTTCCTGCACTCAGGGAATCCGGGACAGGCTAAAAACTTTCCGTGAGGGCCGTACTTGATCACCATGTTGCGGCCGCAGTCCTCACAGACCACATCCGTCTCCTCGTCGTGGATCTCGGCGTGCTCAAGTTCATCGGTAGCCTTTTCCACAGCGGTATGCAGATCGGGGTAGAAATTCTCTATCACTGTCTTCCAGGCAACTTTTCCCTCTTCAACTCCGTCCAGAAGAGACTCAAAATTCACGGTGAAATTCACGTCCACTATGGAGGGGAACTGCTCCTTCATGATATTGTTGACTATCTCTCCTATCTCGGTGATGAAGAGATTCTTGTTTTCCTTTGTAACGTAATGTCTTGCAAGGATGGTGCTGATGGTGGGGGCATAGGTGGAAGGACGGCCAATGCCCATCTCCTCCATGGCCTTTACCAGGGACGCCTCGGTGTAGTGCGCCGGAGGCTGGGTAAAATGCTGCTCGCTCACCGCATCCTTTACGGAAAGCACACTCTTTTCGGTGAGCTTCACCTTAAGGGTGCCCTTTTCCTCCTCGTCATCGGAGGGTGAATATACCTTCAAAAAGCCCTCGAAGAGGATCCTTGATGCGGAGGTGACAAAGATATAGTCTCCCGCCTTGATCCTGACGGAGGTGGTCTCATAGCCCGCTGCGTTCATGCGGCTGGCTAAAAAGCGCTTCCATATGAGCTGGTATAACCTGAGCTGGTCCCTGGAGAGAGAGTCCTTGAGCTTTGCGGGCTCCAGGTTCACATCCGTGGGACGGATACACTCGTGAGCGTCCTGTATCTTTCCCTTTTCACCGGTCTTTTTTTCCGTCTTTGCCAGATAATCATCCCCGAACTTGTCGGTGATATAAGCTCTTGCCATCTCCTGGGCCTCGTCGGAAACCCTGGTGGAATCCGTACGCAGATAAGAGATCACGCCCATGGTTCCCATGCCCTTGATGTCAACGCCCTCGTAGAGCTGCTGGGCTATGCGCATGGTCTTCTGGGTGGAAAAATTAAGGGTCTTGCCCGCCTCCTGCTGAAGGGTGCTGGTGGTAAAGGGAAGGGGAGCCTTTCTGCTGCGCTCTCCCACCTTGACCTCCAGGACCTGAGCCTTGCCGGCAAGCACGTTTTTCCTGATGGCCTCTGCCTGTTTTTTATCATTGATGGCAAGCTTTCCCTTTTCGTCACCGTAAAACTTTGCGGTGATGGGATTCTTCTCGCCCTTTATGTCAAAGCTGGCGTCTATGCTCCAGTATTCCTCGGGAATGAAGGCAGCGATCTGGGCCTCTCTGTCGGCGATTATCCTCAGGGCCACCGACTGTACCCTTCCGGCGGAAAGTCCCCTCTTCACCTTTGTCCAGAGGAGGGGTGAGATCTCATAACCCACCATGCGGTCCAGGATACGTCTGGCCTGCTGCGCATCCACCAGATCCATGTCTATTCCCCTGGGATGCCTGATGGATTCCTTGACCGCATTTTTTGTTATCTCATTAAAGGTGATCCTGTGGATATCCTTTTCGTCTATTCCCAGAGCCTTTGTAAGATGCCATGAAATAGCCTCGCCCTCGCGGTCCGGGTCGGTTGCAAGATAGACCTTATCTGCCTTTTTCACCTGACGGCGCAGGGATGCCAGAAGGTCTCCCTTGCCTCTTATGGTGATGTATTTGGGCTCATAGTCGTTTTCCACGTCTATTCCGAGTCTGCTCTTGGGCAGGTCCCTCACATGTCCCATGCTGGCGGCCACTTCATAGCTGCTGCCAAGAAACTTCTTTATTGTTTTTACCTTTGCGGGCGACTCCACGATAACGAGATATTTCGACACTGACTCCACCTCATCTGCAAAATTTTCAAAACAAGATAACTTATACAACAAAAATCATCCCTTTGCAAGACAAAAATAAAAACCCGCCGGAAACCGGGGATGAAAATCCGTCTTGACAAAAGCCGGAGCCCAGGGTTATAGTCTTGGTGTCAGCAGCACATCAGTGTTCATTTCACCGCGGCATCTTCGCCGCAATGTTCTTTAAACAAATGGGTGATTCATATTGTATCGAGAGCGGGACGAGTTGTCGCTATGTCAGCCGTTTTGACCCCGACTACCCCGATAAGCTCCGGATGATACCGGATCCGCCGGCGGGCATCTACGTAAGAGGAAGCCTTCCGGATCCCGGAAGGCCCGCTGTGGCCATAATCGGATCGAGGATCTGTTCCCAGTACGGAAGGCTTGCCGCCATGGAGCTTGGCGAGGCAATGGCTCTTGCCGATGTACAGGTGATCAGCGGACTGGCCAGAGGCATCGACTGTATCTCACAGGCTGCGGCGGTCCGGGCAGGAGGCAGGTCCTTCGGCATACTGGGCTGCGGTGTCAACGTAGTCTATCCCGCACAGAACAAAAGCATATTCGACGAGGTACTGGTCAACGGAGGCCTTATATCCGAGGTCAATCCGGATGCCCCTCCCCTGAAGGCTTATTTTGCGGAGCGCAACCGGATCATATCCGCCCTCTGCGACATACTGGTGGTGGTGGAGGCCAAGGAGAGGAGCGGCACTCAGATCACGGTTCGCCGCGCTCTGGAACAGGGCAAGGACATCTTTGCTGTGCCGGGAAGGATGAACGACGTCTGCTCCCAGGGGTGCAACGCCCTCATATCCCAGGGAGCCGGCATAATCTGTTCCCCGGAGTCGGTGCTCAACGCCCTGGGGATCTACCCCCCTGATCCCCCCTCCTTTTTCGGAAAGAAAAATGAGGAGATAAAGATAAGCCGGGTGGAACAAAGAGTCCTGGACAACCTGGATCTTTATCCCATGAGCCTGCAGAAGATCGCCCGGCTCTGCGCCATGACGGAGGGAGAGGTCCTGACCGCCCTCTTCCATCTGCAGTTTTCAGGACTGGCAAGGGAAACAGGAAAAAACCATTTTATGAAAACCGGAGGCTGAAATGTACCATAAGATAAACTCATCGACACTGAAAGGACTTGAAGCGGTCCCCGTAAGCGTGGAAACCGACATATCCGACGGACTCCCCGTAATGGACATGGTGGGCTACCTTGCGGGAGAGGTAAAGGAGGCCAGGGAAAGGGTGAGGACCGCCCTGAAAAACAGCGGCTTCTCCATTCCCATAAAGCGGATCACCGTGAACATCTCTCCCGCTGCCATAAGAAAGCAGGGCACTGCCTTTGATCTACCCATTGCCCTCTCCATCATGGTGTGCATGGGACTGGTTGAAGCTAAGAGTCTGGAGGGAAGCTGCGTCATGGGCGAGCTTTCACTGGACGGCAGCATAAAGGGAGTGACCGGTGTGCTGCCCCGTGTCATAAGCGCCAGGGAATGCGGGCTGAAGACCTGTTACGTGCCCGCTGAAAACGTAAACGAAGCCGCTGTGGTGGAAGGGGTGAAGGTCATAGGTGTCTCATCTCTTTTACAGGCACTTTCCCACCTTAAGGGAGAATCGGTGATACCCCCGGTGCAAAGAGATATCAAAAAACTTCTGGCCAATCCCGGGAGAGGGAACATACCTGATTTCTCGGAACTGGCGGGACAGCCCCTGCTAAAACGGGCTCTTGAGGTGGCGGCCAGCGGTATGCACAACATCTTAATAGTGGGTCCCCCGGGTGCGGGAAAGACCATGGCGGCAAAGCGTCTGCCCGGGATCCTTCCGCCCCTCACTCCGGATGAGTGCATGGAGCTCACAAAGATATACAGCATTGCGGGAATGCTTCCGGAAGAGGGGATAATCACCTCAAGGCCCTTTGTTTCACCCCACCATTCCTGCACTCCCCAGTCCCTTGCGGGAGGAGGCAGCATCCCCCGTCCCGGAGCCATATCCCTGTCCCACAGGGGAGTTTTGTTTCTGGATGAGCTGCCGGAGTTTTCGAAGGATTCCCTGGAGATACTGCGCCAGCCCCTGGAGGATAAAAAGGTGAACATTGCCAGGGCCGCCGCCAGCTATACCTTCCCCGCGGATTTCCTGCTGGCCGCCGCCATGAATCCCTGCCGCTGCGGCTACTACCCTGACAGGAACAGGTGCCGGTGCACCCACGCCGAAGTCCGCTCCTACATGAGCAGGATAAGCGGCCCCCTTCTGGACAGGATGGACATCTGCGTAACCGCCGACGAACCGGGCTTTGACACCCTGACAAACCCGGAAAAGGGTGAAAGCTCCGCCTCCATCATGGAGAGGGTGGAAAAGGCCCATGAGATACAGCTTAAGCGTTTTTCAAACGAAGGCATCACCTGCAACAGCCAGATGAATCCCTCTCAGATAATGAAGTACTGCATTCTTGGGCAGAGGGAAAACGCAATGCTGCGCAACGCCTTTAAAAAGCTGAGTCTTTCCGCCAGAGCCTGCCACCGGGTGCTGAGGGTGGCCAGGACTCTTGCGGATCTGTCGGATTCCCCTAAAATAAAAGAACAGCACCTCACAGAAGCGCTGTCCTTTAAACTGCCTGACGCAGGTTATTTTGATATGGGCTGATCTCCTTTCTCAATCGATAAGCTCCTCCATGCCCTCCTGGTCTCCCGAGAGGTTGATGGCCACATCCTTTTCTATGAGGCCCTCACGATAGAGCTTTAAAAGAGAATCATCCATGCTGATCATGCCAAAATCCCCACTCTCCTTAACGATGTCCATCACATCCTCAAGCTTTCCGTTCCTGATGACGGAACGTACCTTTTTGTTGGCAAAAAGAATGCCGTAAGCGGGAATGAGCTCTCCGTTCTTTCCGTCGCAGAGCTGTCTGGTGACGACCGCACGAAGGCAGGCGGAAAGCTGGCCTCTTGCCATCTCCTGCTGGTATTCCGGGAAGAGGGCTATCACCGCTTCCAGAGTCTCCACTATGCCGGCAGTGTACATGGATGTAAAGATGAGCCGTCCGGTCTGTGCTGCCATAAAGGCCTGGGATGCCACCTTTGAATCAGAAAGTGCGCTGATCTCTATTACGTCCGCGTCCTCTCTCAGGGCGGCGGCCAGCCCGGTCAGATAGGAGGTGGTATCCAGTCCTATCTCTCTCTGGTTGACTATGGAATGCTTGTGGGAATGAAGGTACTCTATGGGATCCTCAAGGGTGATGATGCTGGACTCCCTTGTCTCGTTTATCCGGTCTATCATGGATGCTATGAGCGTGGATTTTCCGCTGCCGGAGGGGCCGGATACTATGATCAGACCGCGCTTTTTCTGACAGAGGGAAAGGACCGACTCGGGGATCATCAGATCCTCGGGAGCGGGTATCTCCATATCCACCAGACGCAGGGCCAGGGTGATACTGCCTCTCTGCTTGTATGCGTTGACGCGGTAACGGCCGGCGCCGGGTATGGAGATGGAAAGATCTATCTCGCCGGTGTTTTCGAAACGGTCACGCTGCTGTGGACTTACAATACTCAAAAAGACCTCCAGCGTATCCGCAGAGGTCATTTTGTGAAACGGTGTGCTGTTCAGTCTGCCCGATATCCTGACCATGGGAGGTACGCCTACCGTTATGTGTATGTCCGAGGCGTTTTTTTCGGCGGCATATCTGAGCAGTGCGTTCAGATCAAGCATTACATACCTACCTTTGTGAGCATGTCCTTGTCTACCACACAGCGGTTGTCCATTGTCTTCATAACGTCCTTGATCTCAAGGCCCATTTCGCTGCGGGCCAGATCGATGATGGAGTTGTTGGAGAACTGGAGCACCATGGGCTTAAGTACGTCGTAATCGTTGGCTGCGATGACCAGACCCTTTTGTCCGTTGGAAAGCTCTATGCAGCAGCCGTTGGAAAGGAAATAAATGCTCTTTACCAGAGCGTCCACCACCTTGGGGTCGAATATCCCGGGATTGGACTGCAAAAACCTCAGGGCGCTGATCTCGGAGGTAGGCTCCCTGTAGTCGCTCATGGCCGTCATGGTGTCGAAGGTCTCGGCAACCATGAGGATCCTGGCCCCCATAACTATCTTTTCTATGCCGCCCTGGGGCATGATGCCCTTTTCGAAATCGTGGAGGGCTTTGTATGCCTGTACCACATTTCTCTTAACCGCGGGCTGCGAGGTAAAGCAGTCTTCGATGATGTTTGCACCGCCGTGCTCGTAGCGGTCCATCTGGAGCTTTTCCTCTTCGCTTAAGGCCGTACCCTTTTCCTTCAGGTCCTTGGGAGCGGTAAGCTTTCCGATGTCATGGACTATGGCTGCGATAACGCAGGCGTTCTGATCGTCGAGACGAAGGTTCAGCACATGGGTCATCATGGCGCAGAGCATTGCGCAGTTCAGACTGTGTTTGAAGATATAGTCATCGTTGCTGCGAAGGTTCTGGACGAAGTTGATCTTTTTGTTGAGACGTCCGTAGTGCTTTATGATATCTGCCACTAACAGCTGTATCTTCGGAGTCTTACGGCTCTGAATGATGTTCTCAAGCTCGTCCTGGATCTGGAAGGTGCAGACGGTCTGAAACCTTTCGAATTCGATGTCGTCCTCGGTCATGGGAGGTACGGGCTCAGCCGGCTCCAGTATGTAAAGACCTATGAGGCCGAAGTTTTTGACAGAATCGATACCCTGATCGGTAAGCTTTGAATCCCTGTCGTAAAGAAGGACTCCCTTTTTGTTGTAAATGGGCTTTGCCAGCCTCATGCCCACCTTGAGATTTTCGTTCTTAACGAATAACATTTCAGCTCCTGTGATGATGCGACTACGGTTACATAAGTCTATTTTATCTCATTTTATTATATTTTTCACTATTATTCCACCAAAAAATTTGCCATGACCCGATTTGACACCTCAAGGCCCCTTTCGGTGAGGAAAATACGGCCGGATGAGGCCTCATATCCCATGAGTCCCTCCTCTTTGGCAGAGTTTATCACATCCCCGTAGATATCAAAGATATCCCTGCCGAAAAACTTCCTGAAATCACCGGCAAGAACTCCGCCTGTGCACCGAAGTCCCAGGAACATGAACTCCTCCATCTCCTCGGCGGTCGTGAGCCTGCGCATCGCCTCAAAGGCCTCTCTTCTCTCGGAGAGGGGCAGGTGTGCATCCCTTTGGTAGGCTGTAATATCTCTCTCGGCGGTGAACCTGTAGCGGCCGTCCCTTTTGTATATCAGAGATGCGGCGGCAGCTCCGAAGCCCAGATACTCGGTACGCTTCCAGTATCCCAGGTTGTGACGGCACTCATACCCCGGGCGGGCATAGTTTGAGATCTCATAGCGCCCGTACCCGACCTGACCGAGGAGCCTTCTTACAAGCTCATCCATGAGCACCGAGGTGTCTTCATCGGGAAGCCCCGATCCACCGGGATACCTTTCGTAAAAAGGGGTGCCCTCCTCAAGGATGAGGCTGTAGCAGGATATGTGCTGCACACCTGTCCCCACAACCTCCCTCAGGGTCCTTTCCAGGCTCTGAAGACTCTGGCCGGGGATGGCGGTCATGATATCCGCGTTTATGTTTTCAAAGCCTGCAGCTGCGGCGGCCTTTAATGCCTCAAGGGCATCCTTACGGCCATGGATCCTTCCCAGTGCCTTAAGCTCCGCATCCTCAAGGGACTGGATCCCCAGGGAAATGCGGCTAAAGCCCATGGCTCTTAAGGCACGAAGTGACTTTAAGTCAACGGTCCCGGGATTTGCCTCCAGGGAGATCTCCGCATCATCCCTTATCTCAAAGCGCCTAAAAAGCGCCTCCAGTATCCGTCCCATAAGGTCCGGCCCCATAAGGCTGGGGGTTCCTCCTCCGAAAAAAACGGACGTAACGGATCTGCCTTCGGGGTCGGTATTTTTTATCTCACGCAAAAGCGCCTCCGCGTAGCTCTCCCTCTCACCCTCCGTGGGAGGGTGGGAGAAAAAGTCGCAGTAGGCGCATTTTTTCACACAGAAAGGAATGTGTACGTAGAGGCCGGTCATTCTGCGGCCTGCTCGTCAGGCAGGGCATACTGCTGCTCTACCATGTGCTTTTCCTTGTAGCAGTCGAAGACAAAATCGATCTCGCCCTTTTCCAGACCGGGAGTCACCAGGCTCACAAGGGGAACTATCACAAGGCCTGCGATCATTGCGGCTGCGCCTGCATTGATGGGGCTCTTGATGAACTGGGTCTGGGGGAAGAGATTCAGCACGGTGATAAGTATGGCGGAAACAAAGCCTGCCCATACTCCCGCTCTGGAAACGCCCTTCCAGTAAAGGCCGTACATAAAGGGTGCAAGGAAGGCACCGGCCAGAGCGCCCCAGGATATACCCATGAGCTGAGCGATGAACGTGGGGGGCTTAAGTGCCATGAGCACCGAAAGCACGATGAAGATAACAAGGAATATCCTCATGGTGACTATCTGTTTCTTCTCGTCCATGTTCTTGATAACGTTGTCCTTTATCAGGTCGATGGTGAGAGTTGAGCTGGATGTGAGCACCAGGGATGCAAGGGTGGACATGGATGCCGAGAGCACCAGCATGATCACCACTCCGATGAGCACATCGGGAAGGGTGGAGAGCATGGAGGGCACGATGGCATCATAGAGCACCTTGTCTCCGTTGTGGATGGCCTCAGTGTCAAAGAGACGTCCGAAGCCGCCCAGGAAGTAGCATCCGCAGGATACGATCACGGCAAAGATGGTGGAGATCACCGTACCGGTCTTTACCGCTCTCTCGTCTCTTATGGCATAGAACTTCTGGACCATCTGGGGAAGTCCCCAGGTACCGAGGGAGGTGAGGATCACAACTCCCAGAAGGTTCAGGGGATCCGGGCCGAAGAATGATGCGAAGGCGCCGGGCTGTCCCTGGGTCACGGGAATATCGGAAGGTATCTGAGCAAGAGACCCAACGGCGTTGATAAAGCCGCCTCTGCCGTCAAGAATGGAGAAGATAACGGCTCCGATACCGATGATCATAATGATACCCTGGATGAAGTCGTTAATGGCCGTAGCCATGTAACCGCCGAGTATTACATAGACGCAGGTGAGGGTTGCCATAACCACAACGCATACCGCGTAGGGCACGCCGAAGGCCATCTCAAACAGCCTTGAAAGTCCGTTGTACACCGATGATGTATAAGGGATGAGGAAAATAAAGCATATGAAAGCCGCTGCGATCTTCATGCTCTTTGAATGATATCTTTTTCCGAAGAAATCGGGCATGGTCTTTGCGTCCAGGAACTTTGTCATGATCCTTGTGCGTCTTCCCAGTACCACCCATGCAAGAAGGGAACCTATAAAGGCATTTCCTATTCCGATCCAGGTGGCGGCGATACCGTACTTGTATCCGAACTGTCCCGCATATCCAACGCATACCACAGCGGAGAAATACGAGGTACCGTAGGCAAATGCAGTGAGCCAGGGACCTACCTTACGTCCGCCCAGCACAAAGTCATTTACGTTGGTGGAATGCTTTCTTGAATACAGTCCCACCGAGATCATGATCGCAAAAAATACGACCAGCAGCAAAATCTTTACTAACATTTCTTTACTCCTTAATCAACAAAATCTCCTTCGCTATCCGCAACCGGAAGCTCTTTGCCACACACGCTGCAGAACCTGGATTCGGATTCGATCTCGGAATTGCAGAATGGACATACGGCAACGCCCTTTAATTTTTTGATCTCGTCATTGAGCCGCTCGATCTCCTTCCTGCTCTCAATGACGGTTTCAACCAGTTCCTTAAACTCCTCGGGAGCATTGTCGGCGACGCTTTCGAAATACTTCTCACCGATCTTGTTGAAGGTGTCGTTTATCACCTTTTTCTTGCCCGAGATCTGCGCGTTGAGCTTTGCCATCTCAACAGCATACTTTGCACCGCTTCCCACAGCGGCGCCGCCCTTTGATACCTTGTCCTTTAAGTTATCAAAAAAACTCATACCCTTCTCCTCCTTTAATCCTTTATTATCCTTCTGCACGTTATCGGCGAACGATAACGCACATTGCTGATCTTTATACCTGTCTTGGGCGAGGAAGCGTGGATTATCTGGCCTCCGCCTATGTACATGGCCACGTGGTTTATGTAGCTTCCCTTGCCGTAGAATACCAGGTCGCCGGGCTTGAGGTCGCCCACTCCGATCTTGGTTCCCACCGTTGCCTGAGACCGGGATACCCTGGGCAGTGAGATGCCGAACTTGCGGTAGATACCCATGGTAAATCCGGAGCAGTCGGTTCCGTTGGTAAGGGAAGTACCGCCCCATACGTACCTGTTGCCCAGGAACTGTTTTGCGTAGTTGACCATGGACACTCTGACATCGGATACGCCCTGGCCGTACTTCAGCTCCTTCATGGTGACTGCGCGTTCCAGCTTCTTGGCCAGGTTCACGTAGTCCTTGGAGATGTAGCCCTCGTCGTCATCTATGGTGATCTTGCACCAGCCCTCAAGGTCCTCAACGACCTCAAGTTCCTCCTCCATGGGGACCATGGTAATGACGGAGGACTCTGTGGAGGGCGCCTCTCTTACGTAGAGGGTGGTGGTGGTGACCGTGGCCATGAGGGTTATCACCTCCTCGGCCTTGGCACGGGCCTCGTCTCCGGTGTAAAGGAACTCAAGCTTTGACCAGCCGTTTACCTTGCCGGATTTGATGTGAGCCCATTCCCCGTCCTGCTCAAGGATCTCGCAGCCTGCATTCTTGGGCATCTTGCCCACAAGCTCCGCGTCCTCGGCGGGCTTTTCTCTGACGTTGAGCCAGTTGTCCACCTTTGCGATACCAAGGTTCACATAGCCCGCAATGGTACCGTCGTCCACCGCGGTTCCGGTGACCAGAGCCAGCGCCTCACGCCTGTGGAGCTCTTCATCCGAAATAACGCTGCCCTCGGGGATCTCCTCGTGGATGTCCAAAATGTCGTTGACGGTATGGCTGGCCTCCACATGTTTTTCGTTTACGGCCTCTCCCGCCACATCACCAAGGATGTCGTCATCGTCAACATAGTCTTCTTCCAGGATCCTCCCGACTCCGGCGTGAACCATGTCGGGGTGACCCGCATATACGGTTGTAGTGTACCCCATTGCCGCCGCAAGCAGCAGCAGAGCCGTAAAAAGCTTTTTCATTACGTCTCTTCTTCCCTGATGAGCTTCTTCATGTCGTGAACAGCCTTCTGCTCTTCCTCGTCAAGTACGGAGAAAGCGATGTTTGTGGCGTGATCCGAAACCCTCTCAAGACCGGATACTATATCCGAAAAGATCATTCCCGCCTCGGGAGTGCACTCATTTCTGGTGAGGCGCTCCAAGTGAGCATTCTGAAGCTCTCTCTCTTTTCTGTCCACAGCATCCTCAAGCCTGAGTATATCCTCAAGCCTGGACTCATCTTGTGTGCTGAACATATGCAGTGCGTACTGCACCACCGTATTTACCATTTCCAGTATCTCCCCCAGCTCCTTCTGTGCCTATTTGCTGATGGAGATATTGCTTTCCGCGCGCATCCTTGCGCAGTCGGCTATATTTTCGGCGTGATCGCCGATACGCTCTATGTCGTTTGCCACGTGGAAGAGATTACCGATGCTCTTGGTATCCTCCACGGGAAGACCGGTCTGGTTGATCTTTACCAGATAGTCGGTGATGGCATGATTAAGAAAGTCGATGTTTTTCTCGACGGCATAGACCTCGTTTGTATCCTCTTCGTCCAGAGTGATGAGGGCGTTCATGGCCCGGTTAAGATTCTCGGAGGCAAGGGCGCCCATTCTGTCAAGCTCCTTTGAGACCTCCACAACCGCGGTGGCAGGTGAGAACATGGTCTTTTCGCCGATGTACTGGAGCTGGAAATTGTCCCTGTAACCCACTGCGTCGTCATCTCCGGGAACGATCAGGTAGGTGAGGTCAACGATATAGTTGCTGAAAGGCAGCAGCATGGCTACCTGGAAAAGCTTGAAGAATAAGTGGGCATTTGCCACAAGACGTCCGGGATTGGAGGATACCTTCCAGAGGAAGCCGAGGACAAAGTCCATGCCGAAGGTAAGGACCACAAAAACAAGAATGGTTCCGAAAACGTTGAACAGCAGGTGGATGAGAGCGGTACGCTTTGCATCCTTGCGGCCGGTGAAGCCTGCAAATACAGCGGCGGTACATCCGCCCACGCTGGTGCCCAGCACGATGTAAAGACAGATGGCAAGGGGAAGCAGTCCCTGATTGGCCATCAGTAGTACAATGGCGACCACCACCGAAGATGACTGGACTATTGCGGTGAAAACAAGTCCCAGCAGCATTGCTACCACGGGATTCTTAAGGGATGCAAAGAGGTTCAGCACGGCAGGTGAATCCTTGATGCCGGACATGGCGGATGACATCATGGCAAGTCCCATGAAGAGCACACCGAATCCCACCAGGACCTCCGCCCATTTTCTGAGGGTGTTGTTTTTGCAGCCCATGAGGGTAACTACGCCGGCCAGAAGAAAGAGGGGGGCGTAGGTCGAAAGGTTGAAGGATGCCAGCTGTGAGGTGACCGTGGTACCGATGTTAGCGCCGAAGATGGGACCCGCAGCCTGGTAAAGGGTCATGAGACCCGAATTCACGAAGGTTACGATAAGCACGGTACAGGCTGAGGATGACTGGACCAGGGCGGTAAAGATCATGCCCACCAGCATTCCCACAAAACGGTTTTTGGTGAACGCCTCAAGAATACCGCGGAGCTTTGCGCCCGCAGCCTTCTCCATGCCTTCACTCATCATTCTCATGCCGAACAGGAATAATCCAAGTCCGCCGGCCATATTCAAAATTATAGTCACCTCCATCTCAGTCCCCACAATAATCAAAAAAGACCCAACTTTAATATTTTATTGTATATCAGCAATTTTTACAAGATAATTCGAAAAATTCCCGGGCCGTATCTATGTCCCTTCCTATCTGGGCGCTAAGCTCATTTACGCTGTCAAAGCGTTTTTCCGGTCTCACAAAGGAAAGGAGTTCCACAGTCACGAACCTGCCGTACATATCTTCGTCATCCTCCAGCAGGTGGCTCTCGATGCTGATGCGCTCTCCTCCCACCGTGGGGTTCATCCCAACATTTGTCACCGCAGGAAAAACAAGGTCATCGAACCTTACCCTTGAAACGTAAACTCCCCTGGGTGGCAGGAACTTTTTTTCATCGGGAAGAAGGTTTGCGGTGGCAAAACCGATGTCGTGACCGATCCCCCGGCCTCTCACCACGGTACCGCAGAAGGAATAGGGCCTGCCCAGCATCCCCGCCGCCCTCTCCATGGCTCCGGCGGCAACAAGCTCTCGGATACGGGTGGAGCTTACCACCTCTCCCCGGGCGTCTCTCTCCTTTACCACGCAGACGGTCTCAAAGCCGTATAATTCACCGGCCCTCTCCAGCATCATGATGTTTCCGCTGCCTCCCCGGCCGTAGGAGCAGTCCTCCCCGGCCACCACGGCCTTTGCGTGAAGGCGCCTTACCAGCACCTCCCTCACAAAGTCATCCGGCGGAAGGCCCATGGTCTTTTCGTTCACGGGATAGACGCCGTAGGTCTCCACCCCCTCAGCCTCCAATATGGCGGCTTTTTCATCCTCCGTGGTGAGGGATCCCGTAGTGCTGCCGGTAAAAAAATCCGCCGGGGACATCTCAAAGCCCAGCACCGTGGGGTGGTAGCCTTTTTTTAAGTACCCGCGCAGTTTGGACAGCAGCTTCCTGTGTCCTATGTGGACGCCGTCCAGCTTTCCTATGCAGACCGCCGACTCCGTGTCCGAGGGTATAAAGTTTTCATCCAGCCTGACGATGTTCATAGAAACATTTTTTCACTCCGGAATGCCCGGAGCTTCTCATCCCATTTGTAAATGGCCTTAAAGGCGCCTGAGGGGTCATATACCCGTATCATGCCTCTACCCTCGATTTCGCCTTCAAGAAATCTTACGGGCAGGATATTTCCGTTCATAAGAGCCTTCTCTCCCGGGCCGCTCTTTACCTTTACCCCGGGATATTCTTCAAAGAGACAGTCCACGCTGCGAAGCACCCCCTGTATTTTTTCCGGCTCCTCCGCTGCGAAGAGCTCTTCTATCTCGGAAAGAGTCAGAGCATCCTTTATGTCAAAGCAGCCCACCCTGGTGCGCTCAAGGCTTTCCATGCAGGCTCCGCACCCCAGCTTCTCTCCGATGTCGTTGCACAGGGTCCGTATGTAGGTGCCCTTGGAACAGGTCACGGTAAAGACCGCTCCCACTCCCGGCTCTATGCTCTCTATCACGATATCCGCGATGGTCACTCTGCAGGGCTTTCTCTCGATCTCTACGCCCTTCCTTGCCAACTCGTAGAGCTTTTTCCCGTCCACCTTTTTGGCCGAGTACATGGGAGGGATCTGGTCGTAGCTCCCCACAAAGGAAAGGATGGCACTTTGTATATCCTCCGATGAGATCCCGGAGGCATCCCCCGTCTTTGTCACGGTCCCCGAGATATCCTGGGTGTCGGTCTTAATGCCCAGCCGCATTTTTGCCCTGTAGCACTTGTCCCAGTCCGTCAGCAAGGAACATACCCTGGTGGCGTTTCCCAGACACACCGGAAGCACACCCGTAGCGTCGGGATCCAGGGTGCCGGTATGTCCTATCTTTTTCTGGTGAGTAATAGAGCGCAGCCTTGCCACCACGTCAAAGGAGGTAAAACCTGCGCTCTTATTTACGTTTATTATTCCGTTCAGCATCACTTATCTGTTGAATTCAGCGAATCCTCGATGTACTTTGACAGCGAGTTTATCACATCGTGTATGTTTCCGTTCATTGTGCAGCCCGCAGCCCTGTTGTGGCCGCCTCCTCCGAAGGCAACGGCAATGGCCGCCACGTCCACGGAATCGTCGGACCGCATGCTGACCTTGTACTCAAGGGGCCCGGTCTCGCACAGAAGGATGGAACAGCTCACACCCTTGGTGAGGAGCAGCTGGTTTGCCACGCCATCCAGATCCTTGGGCTTTGCGTCGTAGAAATCAAGAGTCCTGCGGCTGATGGCGGTGAACACCGCCCTGCCTTCCAGAAACCTTACGCTCTCAAGGAGGGCCCTGCCCAAAAGCTGGTTCTGGGTGTAGGTCTTTTCGTAGTAGCTCCGGTCGATTATG
>JAFYEL010000079.1 GCA_017544285.1 Lachnospiraceae bacterium
CCTGGATGAAATCTCCGAGATGGGAATCTTCCTCTTCGCCGATGGGGGTCTCCAGGGATACGGGCTCCTGGGATATCTTTAATATCTCTCTCACCTTTTCCACGGGAGTGTTCATGGCCTCGGCGATCTCCTCGGGAGAAGGCTCGCGGCCGAGCTCCTGGAGGAGCTGCCTGCTTACGCGGATGAGCTTGTTTATGGTCTCAACCATGTGCACGGGGATACGGATGGTACGAGCCTGGTCGGATATGGCCCTGGTGATACCCTGGCGTATCCACCAGGTAGCGTAGGTCGAGAACTTGTAGCCCTTCCTGTAATCGAATTTTTCAACTGCCTTGATAAGGCCAAGGTTGCCCTCCTGGATAAGATCGAGGAAGAGCATGCCCCTGCCCACGTATCTTTTTGCTATGGATACCACAAGGCGCAGGTTTGCCTCAGCCAGCCTGTTCTTTGCGCTTTCATCTCCCTTTTCCATGCGGCGCGCCAGCTCTATCTCTTCCTCCGCGGAAAGCAGGGGAACCTTGCCTATCTCCTTGAGGTACATGCGGACGGGATCCTCAACGGACACTCCGTCGGGAGCCGAGATGTCGATGTTCTCGATATCAACCTCTTCCTCTTTTACCAGTTCCTCGATGTCGTCATCATCGGGCTCGTCGGGAAGCTCGGGCTCAGGCTCAACCATCTTTGTGATGTCGATATTGTTCTGCTCCAGCTGCTCGAGCACATGCTCGAAATCGTCCTCGGATATATCGATATCCGCAAACAGATCCATGACCTCCTGGTAGTCGACCTCGTTCTTTTTCTTTCTGGCCCTCTCCAAAAGCTCCTTGAGTTTTTCGTCTATTCTGGCCTGCATTGCTTCTTCCATCTCTAACCTCCGATTTTTATATGAATATTGCGAAGCGCGTCGCTCATGCGCCGGCTTTGCCTTACGCTCTCCAGTGGATCTTCGTCCCCGCCGGGGGGGAGGGCACTTTCAAGCGCGTTTTTTTTGATCTTTATCACCAGGTCGGTGACAAACCTCTCGTATCCCGCCACATCCTCTATGCCGTCGTACTTTGAATTGAAAAGCTTTGCCACCAGACTGTGCTCTTCTTCGTCATCAAACATGTCTATGATGGCGGCAGGGTTGTAGGCGTCGTTCTCCAACTGCTCAAAAAGGGTGGCGGCCACTTTCCCGATAACTCCCGGGAGGAAATCTCCGGGACCGATGTGGGCCTTCACCTGGGAGAATATCTCCGGATGATCGGCTATTGCAGTGATCAGCAGTCTCTGTGCTTTATGCATGCCGTCCTCGTTCTCGGGCTTATTTGCGGACCTTCCGTCCCTTAAGGATTCCCTTATGATCATGCCCTCAGATGCGGCGGCTGCTTTTGCGACTGCCGAGGATAGGAGCCGGGGCTCCACCATATATCTTGATGCCACACCCTTAATGTAGCTGTCACGCTCTATCTCATCTTCAATGGCGGCTATGCGCCTTGCAGCTTCATGTATAAAATCCGACCTTCCCTTGGGGTCGCTCATGTTGCTGCGTTTTTCCAGCACCGACAGTTCAAAATAAAAACTGTTCACCGCGTTGTCCAGGCGCTTTTGGAATTCCTCCGGCCCAAGGTTTTTAATGAACTCATCGGGATCCTTGTAGGGCTTTAAGTCCACCACCCTGCTGACTATACCAACCTCGTTGCATATGGGGATGGCTCTCAGGGCTGCCGTCACTCCCGCATCGTCGCTGTCGTACAGCAGCAAGACCGATTTTGCGTATCTGGAAAGAAGAGAGGCATGTGATGTGGTAAAGGCAGTTCCCAGGGACGCCACGGCCTGTTTGAATCCCGCCTGGTGCATGGATATGACATCCATATATCCCTCGCAGAGTATCAGGCTGTCTGTCCTGGCGCTGCGGGCTACATTCAGTCCGTAAAGGTGTCTGCTCTTTTCAAACACCGCCGTCTCCGGGGAATTCAGATATTTTGGCTTGCCGTCCCCCATGACTCTGCCGCCGAAGCCCACCACCTTGTTGCTGATGTTCATGATTGGAAAGATAACCCGGTTCCAGAACTTTTCGGTCATACCGTATTTTTCGTTCATGACCGCGAGCCCCGAGTCCCTTATCTCTTCGTCGGAATAGCCCTCTTTTTTAAGGCAGGCAATGAGTCCGCCACCCGGAGGCGCAAAGCCCAGTCCGAAGCTTCTGGCGGTCTCTTCGTCGACGCCGCGGCTCTTTAAGTATCTGAGTCCCGTCTCTCCCGCAGGGGAGCGAAGACAGGCGTAGTAATAAGTAGCGGCTCTCTTGTTTATGGCCATGAGCCGCTGCTTTTTGCTCTGCTCTTTTTTCTCCCGTTCGGAAAGCTCTCTTTTTTCGACCTTTACTCCGGCTCTCTCGGCCAGGGTCTCAAAGGCCTCCTGAAAGGAACAACCCTCGTATTCGCGGATAAAGGTGTATACGTTTCCACCCTTTCCGCAGCCAAAGCAATAAAACATCTGCTTTGAGGGAGTCACGGAAAATGAGGGGGATTTTTCGTTGTGAAAGGGGCAGAGCCCGAAGTAATTGGAGCCCTGCTTTTTGAGCTTTACATATCCGGAAATGACGTCAACTATATCGTTTTTTTCCCTGACCTCGTTTACCAGGTCATCGCCATAGTACATGTTTCAGTCCTTCCAGGAATCAGGTATGAAAAGCTTTCTGTATCTGTTCACCGCATATCTGTCGGACATGGATGATACAAAATCACAGGCGGCTCTGTAGGGAAGCTCGCCACGCTTTTCCATAAGCTCTATATATTCCCGGGGCATGGCCTCCGGGTGGTCCAGATAATACTCGTACAATGTGCGCACCAGCATCTGTGCCTTTTTCTCCTGGGCCTTTGCCCTGGAGTTGGTGTATACGTTTTCAAACATGAACTGCCGCAGATCCTGCATGGCCTGTTCCACTTCATCCGACATGCAGATGTCGTTTTTTCCAAGGGAGTTCATGATGATGTCGTGTATGAAATGATCCAGACGGTCGTTTGTGGTATAGCCTATAGCCTTACAGATCTCTTTGGGGATATCGTCGTTTTTAAGGATCCCGGCCCTGATGGCGTCGTCGCAGTCGTGGTGGATGTAGGCTATCTTATCGGAATAGCGGACCACCTTGCCCTCAAGGGTGAAAGGCATGCAGCTTGTCTTGTGGTTTAAGATGCCGTCACGCACCTCTTTTGTGAGGTTCAGTCCCTTGCCGTCCTTTTCCAGAACCTCCACCACTCTCACGCTCTGTTCGTTGTGGCGAAATCCGTAAGGGCATACCTCATCGAGTGCCCTTTCCCCGGCGTGGCCGAAGGGGGTATGGCCCAGGTCGTGGCCCAGGGATATTGCCTCCACCAGGTCCTCGTTAAGCCTGAGGGCCTTTGCTATGGTCCTGGCGTTCTGGGAAACCTCAAGGGTATGTGTAAGCCTGGTTCGGTAGTGGTCTCCTTCGGGCGACAAAAAGACCTGTGTCTTGTCCTTGAGGCGGCGGAAGGATTTGGAATGGAGTATCCTGTCCCTGTCCCTCTGGTACACGGGTCTGATATCGCACTGGGGTTCCTCCATGTCCCTGCCCTTCGAATCTATGGAGCAGGCGGCATAGGGGCTTAAATATTCTTTTTCATCCTGTTCGATTCTCTCCCTAATGGTCATGGTCTTATTATTCGACACAGTTTGGGATTTTCC
>JAFYEL010000080.1 GCA_017544285.1 Lachnospiraceae bacterium
AACGTCGGGAAGAGCAGCACGTCCCTTATCGCAGGGCTGTCCGTAAGCAGCATACACAAACGGTCTATACCATAGCCGATTCCTCCGGTAGGAGCCATTCCTATCTCCAGTGCATAGAGGAAATCCTCGTCGGTGTGGTTTGCTTCTTCGTCACCCATGTCCGCAAGGGCATCCTGGGCCTTGAAGCGCTCTCTCTGGTCGATGGGATCGTTGAGCTCGGAGTAGGCGTTGCACATCTCCCAGCCGTTGATGAAGAGCTCGAAGCGCTCAACATAGCCCTCCTTATCGGGCTTCTTTTTGGTAAGAGGAGATATCTCAATGGGATGATCCATGATGAAGGTGGGCTGAAGCAGGTGCTCCTCCACGAACTCCTCAAAGAAGAGGTTGAGGATGTCGCCCTTCTTGTGGTGGTCCTCAAACTCAATATGCTTTTCTTTTGCAATGGCCTTTGCCTCGTCGTCGGATGCGATGGCGTCAAAGTCAACTCCGGCATACTTCTTAACGGCATCGATCATGGTCATGCGCTCGAAGGGCTTGCCGAAGTCAAGGGTAAGCCCACCGTAGTTAAAGGTGGTGGTGCCAAGGACTTCCGTAGCCACATAGCGGAACATGTTTTCCGTGAGATCCATCATGCCGTAGTAATCGGTGTAGGCCTGATAGAGCTCCATCAGGGTGAACTCGGGGTTGTGACGGGTATCAAGACCTTCGTTCCTGAAAACCCTGCCGATCTCGTATACTCTCTCAAGACCGCCTACGATAAGGCGCTTCAGGTAAAGCTCAAGGGAGATACGCAGGTTCAGATCCTCGTCAAGCGCATTGAAATGCGTCATGAAAGGTCTGGCTGCGGCACCGCCGGCATTGGCAACTAGCATGGGGGTCTCAACCTCCATAAAGCCCTGGCCGTCAAGGTAACGCCTGATGGCTGAAATGATCCGGGACCTCTTTATAAAGGTATCCTTTACATCCGGATTCATGATAAGGTCGGTATATCTCTGTCTGTATCTCAGATCGGTGTTGGTCAGGCCGTGAAACTTCTCTGGCAGGGGCTGAAGATTCTTGGAAAGAAGGATCGTCTCTGTGGCGTGTATGGAAACCTCACCCTTCTGGGTGCGGAACATATAACCCTTAACGCCCACGATATCGCCCACATCATACTTTTTGAAGTCCGCATATGCTTCCTCGCCCAGCACATCCCTGGCCACATAGACCTGGATATCACCCTTGAGATCCGCAACATTACAGAAGGAAGCCTTACCCATGACTCTCTTGAGCATGATACGGCCCGCAATGCTTACGTTTAAGGGCTGTGCATCCATGATGGCGCGCTTGTCATCATATTCCGCGTCCTCTTTTCCCGCCAGGAGCTTTTCCTCAAGGGCAATGTACTCCTGCTTTGCATCGGCGGAATGATACGTCTGATCATACTTTGTGATGACAAAGGGATCCTTGCCGGCCTCCTGAAGGGTCGCGAGCTTGTCGCGGCGCACCTTTAAAAGCTGATTCAGATTTTGTGGCTGCTGATTGTTTTCACCCATGCTTGACTCCTACTTGGATCTGCTGATATCGAGTATCTTGTACTGCTGGACCTCTCCGCCTATGTCTACCTTTACGGTGTCGCCCTTCTTGTGTCCGAGAAGCGCTGCACCAACGGGTGACTCGTTAGAGATCTTTCCCTCAAGGGATTTTGCTTCACTGGAGCCTACGATCTTGTACTCCAGCTGCTCTTTATAAAGCTTGTCGAGGATCTTTACCCTGCAGCCGATGCTGACAACGGTGATGTCTGCCTCTTCCTCGTCTATAACCTCTACATTCTTGAGAAGGTTCTCTATCTCTTCGATACGGGCCTGGATCTCTCTCTGCTCATCCTTAGCCGCATCGTACTCTGCGTTCTCGGAAAGATCCCCCTGCTCTCTGGCCTCAGCCAGTTTCTTTGCGTTTTCTCTCCTGCGATTGATCTTAAGGTCCTGAAGCTCATCTTCAAGTTCTTTGAGACCTTCATAGGTCAACACAGTCTTCTTTGCTTCCATTTCCCCTTTTTACCTCCGTAAAACCTGAAAAACCGTTCGGTATTGTCACGAACAGCCTGCTACACAAGGAATAAGTATAAGAAATAATGCCCTTACTGTCAAGTAAATCAGCGCTGAATGCCAAATTCCAGGAATCTGTACATTTCCTCCAGGCTGTCGATCTCGTTCACTTTGCGTCTCATGGCTGCCGATCCGGGGTATCCCGCGGTGTACCAGGCTATGTGTTTACGCATTTCCCGCACCGCCGTGTACTCGCCCTTGTGCTCAACTTCCATGGAAAGATGCCGCTTCACTGTAAGCCCCAGTTCCTTAAGGGGAGGCTTTTTGCCGTAGCTTCCGTGGTCGAAATATTCCTGCAGCTGTCTGAATATGAAAGGATTGCCCTGGGCACCCCTGCCAACGGCCACTCCGTCGCAGCCCGTCTGGGACATCATGCGCTCCGCATCCTCGGGTTTGAAAATATCCCCGTTTCCGATAACCGGTATCTTTACCGCATCCTTTACCGCAGCTATTATCTCCCAGTCTGCCTTCCCTTCGTAGAGCTGTTCCCTGGTCCTGCCGTGAACGGTGACGACTGCGGCTCCCGAGACTTCGGCTATCCTTGCGATCTCAACCGCATTCACGTGATCGGCGTCAAAACCTTTACGGATCTTTACGGTGACCGGCTTTTTCACCGCCTTTGCCACGCTTTCGATGATGCGCCCCGCAAGGATCGGATCCCTCATAAGGGCGCTTCCCTCGCCGTTGTTTACCACCTTGGGTACGGGACAGCCCATGTTTATGTCCAGGATCTCAAAGGGCTTTTCCTCTATCTGCTTTGCGGCTTCGGCCATGACATCGGGCTCGCTGCCGAAAAGCTGAAGGGATACCGGATGCTCGTCGGGATGTGCTTCCATGAGCTTATCCGTATTTTTGTTTTTAAAAAGAATGGCCTTTGCGCTGACCATTTCCATGGATACAAGGGCGGCTCCCATCTCTCGGCACAAAAGCCGGAATGGCATATCCGATACCCCTGCCATGGGGGCCAGGATAAAAGGAGAGGCCAGCTGCGTATTTCCGATCACCGGTCCTGTTTTTATCATCTGATACCGCCCGCTGCCTTTACCCTGTAATATGTCTCCAGGGACTCCAGCAGCTCTTTCCTGTTTTTCTGTATTTCCTTAACCAGAAGTCCGGCACCGATCTCATCGTAAAGGATGTCCTCTTGGGCGGCATCCGTCTCGATCAGCAGCTCCCCGTCCCCGTCAAAGGACATGGTGATGACACCGCCCACATCCTCGGTGAAAAGGGTACAGATGATCCGAAGCTCCTTTTTCACAGGCTCCGGAATGCTGTCAAACTCCGGATTAAAATAATACTTGCCCTCGTACGAATTCGCCGCACAGAGTACCTTTGTCTCAGACATATCCATAAATCCCTCTCACGGAAACCTCACCGGAATAAACCTTTTCCACGCTTTTGTCCGCTCTTTCAACCAGAAGGTTGCCCAGATCGTCGATCCCCTTTGATATACCGTCGTATTCACCCGCCGGATCCAGCACCCGGACTTTTTCTTCTCTTCCCGCCAGCATTTGATTGTACTCGTCTCTGAAGGCCGAAAGATCCAGGGTCTTTAAAAAGCTGTTGTACCGAAGCTCGAACCGGTTCAGGATCTCTGCCAGCAGACGGCACCTTTGGACTTCTTTTTTGCCCTGAATATAAAGCGATGTGGCTTTTGGGGAAAGCTCATCCGGGAAAGATCTTGTGTTTACGTTTACGCCTATGCCCACTATCACATAGCTGATGCAGTCAGGCTCGGCGCTCATCTCAGTCAGTATGCCGCAGACCTTCTTTCCGTCCAGCACAACGTCGTTGGGCCATTTGATCCTGCAGTCGGAATTTCCCAATAAAGAGTTGCAGGCATCCGCCACTGCCAGCGCCGCCACTATGGTGAGCATGCTGGCCTTTCCGGGATCTGCGTCGGGACGAAGGAAAATACTGAAGGCTATGTTTTCTCCGTCCGCATTTTCCCAGCTCCGACCCCGGCGGCCCTTGCCCTTGACCTGTCTTTCGGCGGCAACCACCGTGCCCTCGCAAAGGCTGTTGTCCGTAGAGTACATGCGCTTTAGCTCTTCGTTGGTGGAGTCCACCTCTTCAAGACAGATGAGATTTCTGCCAATGCGCTCTGTCACAAGGGATCCCGTGATCTCTTCCGCACGGATGATGTCGGGGATGTCCTCCAGCATGTAGCCCTTGTTGGTGACGGAGCGTATCAGGTAGCCCTCTTTTTTCAGGGCATTAACCGCCTTCCAAACGGCAGTTCGGGACACACCCAGCTCATGGCACAGGGCTTGTCCCGAAACAAATCCTTTTTCTTCTTTCAGTTTTTCAAGTATCCGGTACTTTGTCAAACCTGAAGTGTCTTCACTTTCCCGATGTCTATACCGAGTGTTGCCGCCATCACAGCCTTGATGGTGTGCATGCGGTTCTCGGCTTCGTCAAACACCGGCTTTGCATACTTTTGGAAAACCTCGTCCGTGACTTCCATATCCTCGAAGCCGAAACGGTCTCCCATCTCTTTTCCTATCTTTGTCTTTTTGTCATGGAATGCGGGCAGACAGTGCATGAATATGGCATTGCTCTCGGCCCGGTTCATGACATCCATGGTCACCTTGTAGGGTGACAGGTCGTTGATCCTCTCGGTCCAGACTTCATCGGGCTCGCCCATGGAAACCCAGACGTCGGTGTATACGATGTGTGCGCCTTTTGATGCGAACTCAACATCCTCGGTGAGGGTGATGCTGCCGCCGCTCTCCTTTGCCCACTGTTTGCACTGCTCCACAAGCTCTGCATTGGGGAAGTACTTTTTGGGCGCGCAGGCGGTGAAATGAAGCCCCAGCTTTGAGCACACTATCATGAGGGAGTTGCCCATGTTGTACCTGGCGTCTCCCATGTAAACGAACTTCAGACCTTTGACATCGCCAAAGTACTCTCTGGCTGTCAGCATATCCGCCAGCATCTGGGTGGGATGATATTCGTTGGTCAGTCCGTTCCATACGGGAACTCCTGCGTTGGCGGCAAGTTCTTCAACGATCTCCTGTCCGTAGCCGCGGTACTCGATGCCGTCAAACATACGGCCCAGCACGTTTGCGGTGTCGGCGATGCTCTCCTTTTTGCCTATCTGGGATCCGTCGGGATCGAGATAGGTGGTGCCCATGCCCAGGTCGTGGGCGGCAACCTCAAAGGAGCAGCGGGTACGGGTGCTGGTCTTCTCAAAGATCAGCGCCACGTTTTTGCCTCTCAGCAGTCCCGTTGTATCTGTTCCGGCTTTTTTTACCTCTTTGAGGACTGCTGCCAGATCCAGAAAATAGTTTATTTCTTCTGCGGAATAATCCTTAAGGGTCAGAAAATGACGTCCCTTTAAATTCATTTCAATACCTCTTTTACTCCGGTTGCAAGACCTGCAAGGCCCTGAAGCTCTGAAGGGATGATGATCTTTGTAGCCTGTCCGTCGGCTGCCTTTTCAAATGCCTCAAGGCTCTTGATGCGAAGAACTGCCTCGTCTGCGCCGGCTTCCTTGATCATCTTTATACCGTCTGCGGTTGCCTGCTGTACGCGGAGGATTGCCTCTGCACGACCCTCGGCTTCCTTGATCATCTTTTCCTTTTCAGCCTCTGCATGAAGGATGGCTGCCTGCTTCTCTGCCTCTGCGTCAAGGATTGCGGATTCCTTTTTACCCTCTGCTACAAGGATGGTGGATTTCTTCTCACCCTCTGCACGAAGGATAGCCTCACGCCTTTCACGCTCTGCCTTCATCTGCTTCTCCATGGCCTCCTGGATGGGTGCCGGAGGAATGATGTTCTTAAGCTCGACTCTGTTTATCCTGATACCCCAGGGATCGGTTGCTACGTCAAGCAGTGATCTCATCTGAGAGTTGATGGTCTCTCTGGAGGTAAGGGTCTGGTCCAGCTCCATGTCACCGATGATATTTCTCAGGGTGGTGGCGGTAAGGTTCTCGATAGCCATTACGGGATTCTCAACGCCGTAGGTGTAAAGCTTGGGATCCATGATCTGGAAGAACACGATGGTGTCGATCCTCATGGTAACGTTATCCTTTGTGATAACGGGCTGGGGAGGGAAGTCCGCAACCTGCTCTTTCAGTGAAACCTTTCTGGAAACCTTGTCGATGATGGGAACCTTGAAGTTAAGGCCCGCATTCCAGGTGGCCACATACATTCCGAAACGCTCGATAACGAACGCATGAGCCTGGGGAACGATGCGTATGCAGCTGATCAGTACGATCACTACCAAAAAGACCATAAATGCTATGAATTCCATATCAAATCCTCCTTTTCATCTGATACATGAACAATGCTGCGCTCACCGCCGCATTAAGCGATGAAACCTTTCCCTCCATGGGGATCTTTAGTTTTATATCTGCCTTTTCAAGCAGCTCATCAGAGATGCCGCTGCCCTCGTTGCCTATTATTACGGCTCTGCCTCCGGGAATGTCGGGAGCCTCATAAAAAAGCTGCCCCTTCAGATCGCCGGCTACCACCTTTACTCCCCCTGCCTTCATGCGGTCGACGAAGACGGGAAGCTCATCCGTGATGAGGAAGGGAACTCTGTACACGGAACCCATCGTGGAGCGTATCACCTTGGGGTTGAAAATATCCGCGCACTCTTTATCCATTATGACACCCGCTGCGCCCGCTGCCTCGGCGGTCCTTATCATGGTGCCTATGTTGCCCGGATCCTGTATTCTGTTTGCTATAAGGAAGAGCCCGTCGCCGTACCTCTTTTCAAAGAAGGCCTCGCTGTATTCCGGCATCTTCATGACCATAAGCACGCCCTGGGGGGTGTGGGTATCCGAGATCTTTTTAAAGACCGGATCGGATACGATCACATGGGGAAGTGCCCTTATCCTGTCGGCATGGGCGCTTTTTTTCATGAAGTCATCGGAGGCGTAGATCCTGTGGACCAGATCGGGGGGAGACTCAAGGAACATCCTGACTCCCTCGGCCACGAAAAGCTTTTCCTTCCGCCTGGCGGAGGCCCGTTCCATAAGGGACCGGACGCTCTTCAGCTGTTGGTTGTCCGCGCTGGTGATCATGGGCGTCACCTACATGGAAGAGGATTTTTTCTGGCACTCCACTTCGGCCTCGATCACCGCACTCCTGAAGCCCATTTCCTCAAGGATTCTGACGGCTTCGATGGTGGTCCCTGCGGGGGAACATACCTTGTCGCGAAGCTCTGCGGGATGGATGCCTGTCTCAAGTACCATCTTTGCGGAACCCAGAACTGCCTGTGCCGCAAGCTGTATGGCCTGGCTCTTGGGGATGCCGCCGATAACGGCTCCGTCAGCCATTGCGTCTATCAGCATGTATATGTAGGCGGGTGAGCTTCCGCAAACGGAAATAAAGCCGTCCATCATGGACTCTTTGAGCATGTACACCCTGCCTATGCTCTCGAATATACGGTTTACGCTCTCAAGGTCGGAGTCCTTCACCGCGTCGTTTACACATACTGCGGTGGCTCCCTCTCCCACCTGTGCGGGGGTGTTGGGCATGGCTCTGACGATCTTTATGTCACTGCCCATGCGCTCACCCAGCCACTCCAGGGTCTTTCCCGGAGCTATGGAAACCGCTACCTTTTCTTTGGTAAAACTGCCTGCGGTCTCGGAGATCACCTCTTCATAGACCTGGGGCTTTACCGCATAAAAAACTATATCAGAATTTTTAACCACTTCGGTGTTGCTGCCGCAGCCGTTGACGGAAAAATCCGCCTCGGCCTTTTTTACGGAGACTTCGGTGTGAGCGCTGACGAAAATATCCTCAGGCTTTGCCACCTGCATCTTTATTATGCCGCCGATAATGGCTCTCGCCATATTGCCGCATCCGATAAATCCGATCTTCATATTGATAATATCCTCGCTACTTCGTACTGGTATTCGGAGATCTCTTTCTGCATGGCCAGTGCTTCGTCTATATCGAAGTCAACGAACTCGCCGTGCTTGTAGCTCACTACCCTGTTGGTCTTGCCCTCTGCCAGAAGGTCTGCGGCATATGCGCCCATGATGGAAGCATAGTACCTGTCCCTACAGGTGGGTGATCCACCGCGCTGCATGTATCCGAGGATGGTGGCCCTGGTCTCCATACCGGTGGCTGCCTCTATACGGCGCGCCATGGATGTGGAGTGGCCGATGCCCTCGGCGTTGATTATGATGTGATGGGTCTTGCCCCTCTTGCGGTTGCGGATGATGTTGTTTATGATCTCCTGCTCGTTGAACTCGTATTTCTCGGGGATCAGGATATCCTCGGCGCCGTTTGCAACGCCGCACCACAGAGCAATGTATCCGGCATTGCGGCCCATAACCTCGATGATGGAGCATCTCTCATGGGATGAGGATGTATCCCTTACCTTATCGATGGCCTGCATCGCCGTGTTTATGGCGGTGTCAAAACCGATGGTGTACTCGGAGCATGCGATGTCAAGATCGATGGTTCCGGGTATGCCGATGGTGTTGATGCCGCGGGCTGCCAGTGCCTGGGCTCCTCTGTATGAGCCGTCACCTCCGATGACTACCACTCCGTCGATGCCGAATTTTTTGCACATATCCGCACCCAGCTTCTGACCCTCTTCGTTTCTGAAGGCAGAGCACCTGGCCGTACCCAGGATGGTACCGCCCTTCTGGATGGTATCGGACACGTCGTGGGACTTCATCTCAAAGATCTCGCCGGCCAGAAGTCCCTTGTATCCGCGCTGGATACCCATGACCTTCATGCCGTTTGCGAGAGCCTTTCTGGTTACGGCCCTGATGGCCGCATTCATGCCCGGCGCATCTCCGCCGCTTGTTAACACTCCTATTGTTTTAACCTGCTTTGCCATAATGTACCTCCAAACAGACGTAACCACTAAATTATATAAAAAATCCGGGATATTTTCAATCCTACACGATCTTTACGTTCTCTTCGCCGAATTCCCTGCCCAGCTTTTCCTGTAATCCGGGATCCGCCGAAACCCTTTGGCCCGGGCCCAGCACCATCTTTTTGCGGTCCTGCTTCAGGTAGATCACAACGCTGTCCCTGCCGTCTGAATCGTGGATCAGTTCCCTGAGTTTTTCCTCTTTCTGCCGGTAGTCCTCTTCGGTCATGAACTGGAGCCAGAGCTGACGGGGCATCTCGTCGAAGCTCTTTACCTCGTCGCAGATGAGCTCGGCATCCTGCTCCTCCTTTGCCTGGACTCTTCCCCACAGGAAGACCCGGGAATCCTCTTCCAGGTATCTGCCGTATTTTTCAAAGGTCTGGGGCCACACAAGAACTTCTATGTTTCCGTAGAGATCCTCCAAGGTGATGTTGGCCATAAGCTTGTCGGTCTTTGTCCTGCGGACGTTTTTCGCCGTGACCAGTCCTCCGATCACAACCTTTTTGCCGTCCTTTACCACAGTCTCTCCGGTGTCGGGATCGTAGCGGAAATCCGAAGCCGTTGCATTGGCGGTGCGCCTCCACAGCATTTCGTACGCCTTGAGGGGATGGCCGCTGACATAGATGCCCAGCATTTCCTTTTCATATGCCAGCAGTATGTCTTCGGAATACTCCTCCACATCGGGAAGCTTTATCTCGAATTTTTCCTTTTCCTCTTCGGAGGCAATGTCGAAAAGGGACATCTGTCCTGCGATGGATTTTTTCTTTCCGCTGGAGCTCTGGTCCATCACCTTTTCGTAGGAGCAGAGCATCTGGTGCCTATTTGCGCCGAAGCAGTCAAAGGCTCCCGCCTTGATAAAGCACTCCACCGCTTTTTTATTCACCGTGCCCGAGGTGCGGCTGACAAAATCGGCCATTCCCTTGAAGGGACCTCCGGCATCCCGCTCCGAAACTATGGCTTCGATGACGGGGATTCCCACGCCCTTTATGGCGGAAAGTCCGTAGCGGATATTTTCACCGGAAACGGAAAATCCGGAATAGCCTTCGTTGATATCCGGGGGCAGGATCTTTATACCCATGAGCTTGCACTCGTATATGTAGTCCGTGACCTTTGAGGTGTTTCCCTCCACCGAGGTCATGAGCGCCGCCATGAACCGGGTGGGATAGTAGGTCTTGAGGTAAGCGGTCTGGTAAGCCACCACCGCATAGCAGGCGGCGTGGGATTTGTTGAAGGCGTACTTTGCGAAATCCATCATGGAATTGAAGATACCGTCCGCCACCTCTGGAGCAATGCCCTTTGAGACACAGCCTGGCACGCCTTCTTCCGCGTTTCCGTATATGAAGTTGCTGCGCTCCTGTTCCATGACCTTCTGCTTTTTCTTGCTCATGGCCCTTCGCACAAGATCCGCACGGCCCAGGGAATAGCCGCCAAGGTTACGCACTATCTGCATAACCTGCTCCTGGTAGACTATACATCCGTAGGTGGGCTCCAGTATGGGACGCAGCTGTTCGCAGTCGTATTTTATGGTATCCCGGCTGTTCTTTCCGTCTATGTACCTGGGTATGAACTCCATGGGTCCGGGACGGTAGAGGGAAATACCGGCGATAACGTCCTCCAGGGATTTGGGCTTCAGCTCTTTCATGAAGCTCTTCATGCCCCTGGACTCAAGCTGGAAGATACCGTCGCAGCGCCCGCTTCCGATAAGGTCGTACACGGCGGGATCGTTGTAATCTATGTTGTCCATGTCGGGGGCCTCGCCCGTATCCCTCTTTATCATCTCCACCGCATCGTGGATAACGGTGAGGGTACGAAGGCCCAGGAAATCCATTTTCAAAAGTCCCAGCTCTTCGATAGTGGTCATGGTGAACTGGGTGGTAATGCTTCCGTCACTTGCACGGGAAAGGGGCACGTATTCATCCGCATCCTCTCTGCAGATAACCACTCCGGCGGCGTGCATGGAGGTGTGCCTGGGAAGTCCCTCCAGACGGAGGCTCATATCTATCAGATCCTTTACTTCGTCGTCGGTCTCATAGAGGGTGCGAAGATCGGGGTTTACCTCCATGGCCCTGGTCAGGGTCATGTTCAGATCGTTGGGGATCATCTTTGCGATCATGTCCGCTCTGGCGTAGGGAAGATCCATCACCCTTGCCACATCGCGGATCACGTTTTTCGCCCCCAGGGTACCGAAGGTGACTATTTGTACCACCTTTGAGGCACCGTATTTTTCCACCACGTAGTTGATGACTTCCTGGCGTCTTTCGAAGCAGAAATCTATATCGATATCGGGCATGGACACGCGCTCGGGATTCAGGAATCTCTCGAACAGCAGATCATACCTTATGGGGTCGATGTTTGTGATATGCAGGCAGTAAGAAACCAGGCTGCCCGCTGCGGATCCTCTTCCCGGACCCACGGGGATATCCTTTGAACGGGCGTAGTTTATGAAATCCCACACAATGAGGAAGTAGTCCACATACCCCATCCTCTGAATGGTGGAAAGCTCGAAATCAAGGCGCTTTTTAAGGGTTCCGTCGTCATCGGGATAGCGCTCCTTTAGACCATTTGAACACAGCTCGTTGAGATAGCTCCATGAATCGTAGCCCTCGGGCACATCGAACCTGGGGAGCTTTGTGACTCCAAACTCTATCTCCACATTGCAGCGGTCCGCTATCTTCTGGGTGTTTTCCAGAGCCTCGGGGGCAAAGTCAAAGAGCTCCAGCATCTGCTCTTCGCTTTTGACAAAATACTGGCCACCCACATATCTCATCCTGTCTTCATCTGACAGTCTCTTTCCGGTCTGGAGGCAGAGAAGGATGTCGTGGGGCCTTTCATCCTCGGCGTAGGTATAGTGGATATCGTTCGTGGCCACAATGGGAATATCCAGCTCCCGGGCCATCTTCATGAGCACCATGTTTACCCGCTTCTGCTCGGGAATGCCGTGGTCCTGAAGCTCCAGGAAAAAGTTGCCCTTTCCAAAACACTCCTCGTATTTTTTCGCAGCTGCGTAGGACTCCTGCAAAAATCCTCTGAGGATGTTCCTGGGTATCTCGCCAGCAAGGCAGGCCGAGAGCGCAATGATACCCTCGTGGTACTGCTCCAGAACTTCCATGTCTACCCTGGGCCTGTAGTAATAGCCCTCGGTAAAGCCCTTGGATACTATCTTTATGAGGTTTTGATATCCGGTATTGTTTTCCGCCAGAAGGACGAGATGATAATACTTATCGTCAGAAGGGGCACCGCTTTTATCGAAGCGTGAAAAAGGCGCCACATAAACCTCGCAGCCAAGGATGGGGCGAATGCCCGCATCCTTAGCTGCTTTGTAAAAATCAATAACACCGTACATTACACCGTGGTCGGTTATGGCCGCGGCATTCATCCCCAGCTCCTTTACACGCTTGACGTACTCGCTTATTTTGTTGGAGCCATCGAGCAGTGAATACTCGGTGTGGGTATGCAAGTGTACAAAAGACATATATTAAAGCGCTTTCTTAAGCACATCTACCTTGTCCAGTTTTTCCCAGGGCAGATCCAGGTCGTTTCTGCCGAAGTGTCCGTAAGCCGCCGTCTGCTTGTAGATGGGACGACGAAGGTCAAGCATCTTTATAATGCCTGCGGGACGAAGGTCAAAGTTCTCTCTTACAAGCTCAACCAGCTTTTCGTCGGAAATCTTTCCGGTGCCGAAGGTGTCAACCCTGACTGATGTGGGCTGGGCAACGCCGATGGCATATGAAAGCTGAAGCTCGCATTTTGAAGCAAGGCCCGCTGCCACGATGTTCTTTGCGACATAGCGTGCCGCATAGGCTGCGGATCTGTCCACCTTGGTGCAGTCCTTTCCGGAGAAGGCTCCGCCGCCGTGACGGGCGAATCCACCATAGGTGTCAACGATGATCTTGCGCCCGGTAAGTCCGGCATC
>JAFYEL010000081.1 GCA_017544285.1 Lachnospiraceae bacterium
GAAAAGGGAGTAAAGGTTATATATGGTCCCGGGGAAGTAAGCCGGGGATACATTGCGAATATAACATCGGTTTCCCCTTTTGAGGTTCTGCCTCAGGACTGCGATGAGGATGAAGTGAAGGATTTTTCACGCGTTATCCTGCTTCCGGGGCTTCCTTCGGATATGGAGACTCTATTCATGACAGCAGTCATGCCCGTTCTTTCAGCTCTTGGCCCGGGCAGGATACTCACCAGAATGGTGAAGATGTGCGGTGTCAGTGAGGCCGATGCAGAGGCCATAGCTCTGGATGTGATAGACGGAAATGAAAATCCCAGGATAGCCACCTACTCCGGGAACGGAGAGGTGCAGTTTCTGATAACCGCAGAGGCTGAGGACGAAAAGGAGTGTAAAAAGCTGATAAAGCCCGTGGTGAAGGAGCTTAAAGGGCGGTTCGGAGCCAATATCTTCACCTCCGAGCCGGGTGTGACACTGGAGCAGGTGATAGTGGATCTGCTGAGGAGCAACGAGCTGACCCTCACTACGGCAGAGTCCTGTACCGGAGGGCTGGTGGCATCCAGGATCGTGTCCGTGCCCGGCGCCTCAGAGATGTTCAGAGAGGGTTTCATAACTTATTCCAACAAGGCAAAGAGAAAGTATCTGGGAGTCAGAAAAGGCACCCTGTTAAAACACGGTGCCGTCAGTGAGAACTGTGCCAGAGAGATGGCCATGGGAGGGTGCGATACCACAAAGTCTGATGTCTGTGTGGCGGTGACGGGGATCGCAGGACCTGACGGAGGCACCCCCGAGAAGCCGGTGGGGCTTGTATATATCGCAGTCTGTGTTCGCGGCAGTGCCGCTGTCCGCAGGTTCGAGTTTTTGGGAGACCGCCAGAGGATCAGGAACGCAGCGGCCTTTAACGCTCTGGTGATGCTGAGAGAGTGCCTCCTCGAGTACTTTGCACAGGTCACCTTCGGAAATGTTAAGAAACGGAAATGAAATTTTGAAGTATTTTTTTCCCGGCGGGTGTCATGATGGATTCGGGGTGGAACTGTACTCCGTATATGGGCTTTGTCTCATGCATGACAGCCATTATCTCACCGTCGTCGGTCCTGGCCGTGACCAGGAGCTCTGCGGGCATGGAGCTCGCATCTGCCGCCAGTGAATGGTACCTGGCCACAGGCATGAGCTCCTCGCAGCCTGCGAAAAGAGGGCAGGGGGCTGTGAAGGTTACTGATGACTGCTTACCGTGCATCATCCTTTTGGCGTAGGTGATCTTCGCTCCGAAGGCGGCGCATATCGCCTGATGGCCCAGGCACACGCCGAGTATCGGGATATCGCTCCCCAGGGCCTTTACCACTTCGATTATGTTTCCCGCATCCTCGGGCCTTCCGGGGCCGGGGGATATTATTATACGGTCAGGATCCATTTTCTTTATTTCATTCAGTGTCTTTTCGTCATTTCTTATGACCGTCACATCGCGGTCAAGCTCGCCTACATACTGGTAAAGATTGTATGAAAAGCTGTCGTAGTTATCTATGAGTAAAGTCATGCCTTGTCCACCTCCCCGGCTTCCTTCAGTGCATTTACCACTGCCTTTGCCTTGTTCAGGCATTCTTCATATTCCTTTTCGGGATCGGAATCTGCCACAATTCCGGCTCCGCTTCTTACAAATACTTTGCCGTTTTTCTTATATACAATACGGATCGCTATACATGTATCCATATTTCCCGTAAAATCTATGTATCCTATAGCTCCTCCGTATATGCCTCTTTTGTTGTTTTCGAGTTCGGCTATGAGCTGGCAGGCCCTGATTTTAGGGGCGCCTGAAAGTGTTCCCGCAGGAAGCACAGCTTCAACAGCGTTCAGCGCATCCTTTCCGTCGGCTATTTCTCCTCTTACGATGGAGCCAATATGCATTACATGAGAAAACCTCTCGATTGAATGGAGTTTTTCGACCTGAACCGTTCCGAATTTGCTGATTTTCCCTAAATCATTTCTTCCCAGATCCACCAGCATATTGTGTTCCGCAAGCTCTTTTTCATCGGCTAAAAGTTCAGCTTCAAGCTCTTTGTCTTCCTCATCGGTTTTTCCTCTGGGTCTTGTTCCGGCAAGAGGAAATGTATGAAGGATCCCGTTTTCCAGTTTGACCAATGTTTC
>JAFYEL010000082.1 GCA_017544285.1 Lachnospiraceae bacterium
GTTCTTTTCACCCATTTTCATCCTGACGGGTATAGGCGCATCCGTCAGCTGCATGCTGGAGGTCAGCCAGAAGACAAGGGTCATGATATGGTACGGAGTATCCAGATCCGTTGCAAATGTCATTCTTGACTATGTTATGATCTTCGGACATTTCGGCTTTCCCGCCATGGGGGTAAAGGGAGCGGCCCTGGCCACCACCATCGCGGAGCTCTTCGGAAATCTGATACTGATGATATATGTCCTCAGGGTAAAGAATATGCCCCTTAAGCCTTCCTTCGCCATGATCCTTAAGGCGGGGCTCAATACCTTTTCGGAAACCGTCAGATACGGTATTCCCGCGGCCTGCGAGGAATTTGCCTGGAATCTTGGGAATCTGTATCTTATCGCCATGCTGAACAAGGTCTCGGTGGAGGCTGCCGGGATCCACTCAATAGTCTTCGGCGTGGAGCTGATAGCAGTGGTGCTGGTGGGAGCCATCGGAACCGCCACCCTCACTCTTTCCGGCTTTGAGTCCGGGCGCAAGAGTGTGAGCGGAGTCTGGAATGTGGTGATCTCTTCGGCATTGCTCTCCTGGGCCATCTGCCTTGTGAACCTGATACTGTTCATCGTCTTCCCCGGAAAGATACTGGGGCTTTTTACCACCGATGAAAATGTGCTGGCCACGGCGGGGCTTTACCTTCTGGTGGTGGGACTGGACCTCTTCCCAAAGAGCGGAAACATTATCTTCGGCTCCGGCATCAAGGGCTACGGAGAACCCTCCTGGATGCTTAAGACCCAGCTGCTGGGTACGGTTTTTGTAATTGCTTCCAGTTCCGTGATGGTCATGAAATTCCATATGGGTGTCATTGAGATCTTTATTATGGTGGTGATGGATGAGAGTCTGAGGTTTATCCTGAACGCCGCGAAGCTGCGCCGGATAAGAAAGTGTGGGATGGTGAGATAGGAATATAACGAATGACCGCAAAGACGAAGATTGGCACTTAGATAAAAAGATACCCCCTCGAAATGAGGGGGTATCTTTTTATCGGAGTGACAAGATTCGAACTTGCGGCCTCTACATCCCTAATGTAGCGCTCTAGCCAAACTGAGCCACACCCCGAAATCGTACGTTCGTGCGATACGCACCATGTAATAATATATAAAGGTTTGGACTTTGTCAAGAGTTTTTTTAAATTGGTTTGATAAATGTTTGACAGGTGGTTGGAGGTCTGTTAAAATGGCAGATGGCTTGAACACATTTTGGGCCGGAACCGCCATGGATTCCGGTCATATTTAGGAGGAGATAGAAATGTCTGAAACAAAGAGCGCCGGCGGATGGCGGGAAAACAAATGGATCAGGGGAGCTAGACCTGCTCTGCTTTTACACTGCAGTATAGGTACCGTGTACTGCTGGTCCATATTCAGTCAGGAGATAGCTGACTACATCGGATTTTCAAAGGGAGCTACCGAGTGGGCATTCTCCTTTGCGATCTTCTTCCTGGGCATGAGCGCAGCCTTCCTGGGAAACATCGTGGAGAGAGACATCCATAAGTCCTCGCTGATCGCAACCATCTGTTTCGCGGCAGGTATGCTGGGAACCGGCGTATTCATCAAGTACGGCGGCGAGCACCAGGGAAGCACCGTCGCTCTTGTGGGAATATATCTTTGCTACGGATTTATAATGGGCGTAGGTCTGGGTACCGGATACCTTTCACCGGTGAAGACCCTTATGCTCTGGTTTAAGGACAGAAAAGGTCTTGCAACGGGTCTTGCCGTTGCGGGCTTCGGTGCCGCAAAGGCCATCGCATCACCCATCATGACCTCCATGCTCGAGGGTCTGGGTGACGGCGGTATCTACAAAATGTTCATGATCCTTGCAGGTGTTTACTTCGTAATGATGTTCGTAGGCCACCTTCTCCTCAAGAAACCCGCTGACTGGCATGAGCCCCAGGGCGGAGAGGACAAGCCCAGCATCATGCAGGTGCTCAGGACAAGACCCATTTCAAACTATGTGGGTATCTGGGTTATGTTCTATATTAACATCACCTGCGGCCTTGCACTTATCAGCCAGGAAAAGATGATCTTCAAATGCCTCGGCTTTGCAGCTATCGCAGGTATCCTTTCCACCGTATCAGCAGTCTTCAATGCCGGCGGACGTCTTGGATTCTCCGCATGGGCTGATTCCATGAAGGACAGGAACACCATCTACAAGCTGATCTTTGTTCTTTCCATAGTATTCACCCTGCTTGTGATCCTCACAAAGGGTATCGTTAACGGAGAGGGCAGCACAGGCCTTGCCATCCTTACACTGGCACTTGTATATGTTGTAAACGCAGGCTACGGCGGAGGCTTCCCCAACGTGCCCACTCTGCTTTCCGATCACTACGGCATGAGCAGCATCTCTGCCATCCACGGCATCACCCTTTCCGCATGGGCCTTTGCAGGTCTCTCCGGAAACCAGATGGCTTCATGGATAGTAAACCACTTCGGAGAGTGGATCGAGCATGACGGAGTAAAGATGAACCCCGTGGGATATCAGACAGTGCTCTATGTGACTCTGGTGCTCTACGTGATCGCCCTTGCAATGTCACTGTTCCTTGTCAAGCCCAACAAAGAGGGAAATAAATAATATGCAGACAGAGGATTTTCTTGCCAGACTTTCCTCATCGGAACCCGTTCCCGGTGGCGGAGGAGTCAGCGCGCTGGTGGCAGCCCTTTCGGCAGCCCTCTGCTCCATGGTGGGCAACCTTACCAGCGGAAAGAAAAAATATGCGGAGTATCAGAAGGACATCGAAAGACTGATCGCAGGCGCATGCATCAGGAGGGACAGCCTGTACTCCTATATAGAAAAAGA
>JAFYEL010000083.1 GCA_017544285.1 Lachnospiraceae bacterium
AGTACCGGACCCTTTCCGGAATGTATTCAACCGCCCGGTCCGCAAGTTCCATGACTTCCTCTTCCGTCAGCTTTCGAATACCGCTTTCCTTCAGACGGGTCTGTTCTGCCTTCATCTTTTCGATGGTCCTATGGATCCACTCTTCCTTTTCATGAAGGATCCTTTCTATTTCTCTGCGGCTCACCCAGCGGGGCGCTCTGACCGTTACGGAAAGATCCTCTTTGACCTGGATCCCCACGGTTTTTCTTTTTGAACGTATTATCCTTACTATCATTTGCGTCCTCACCATGAACTGTGATCAGGAAAAAACCCATAGAAAAACATATCACTTTCCTCATGGTTTGTCACGAAACAAGTAAATTCATGGCTTGGATTTTGCTTCGAATAAGGGTACAATTCTCTTTTGGAAGGAAAGAAACTGAGAGAGAATAAAGCACGGAGGAAGATGTCATCATGGACATTACGGCAATAATAGCGCAGGACCTGGGTGCAAAAGCATGGCAGGTGGAAGCTGCGATCAAACTTATAGATGAGGGCAACACCGTTCCCTTTATCGCACGGTACAGAAAGGAAGCCACGGGAAGTCTTAACGATGAACAGCTTCGGGCCCTTTCGGTAAAGCTTGAATATCTCAGGAATCTTGAAGCGAGAAAAGAGGAAGTCATAGCCCTCATAGACGAGCAGGGTAAACTCACCGACGAGCTGAAGACAGCGATCCTTGCCGCCCAAAAACTGGTCACTGTTGAGGATCTTTACAGACCTTACAAGCAAAAGAGAAAGACAAGGGCAGAGGCTGCAAAAAAACGTGGTCTGCAGCCTCTTGCGGATTTTATACTTGCCCAGAATACAAAGCTTCCCCTTGAGCAGGAGGCGGAAAAATATGTCACAGGAAAGATCGAACCCGCTTCCGACAGCAAGGAGGATATACTGAAGGCTTCGGAGAAAGAAGTACCCGATGTACAGGCAGCCATAGCGGGAGCCTCGGATATAATCGCGGAACAGATATCGGATAACGCAGCCTATCGCGAGCACATCCGCAACACCACAAGGTCACAGGGAACTCTTGTATCCAGGGCCAAGGATGAGGAGGCCGAATCCGTCTATCAGAATTACTATGAATATGAGGAGAGGATCGATAAGACGGCAGGACACAGGATCCTGGCCATCAACAGAGGTGAGGCGGAAAAGATACTTCTGGTATCCGTCAACGCTCCAAAGGAAAGCATACTGGGGTATCTTGAAAAAAGGATAATTAAGAATGACAATCCCTACACCTCTCCCGTCATCAGGTCGGCCATAGCGGATTCCTACTCAAGACTGATCGCTCCTTCCATTGAAAGAGAGATCAGAAACGAGCTGACGGAAAAAGCCCAGACGGGAGCCATAGATGTATTCGGAAAAAATCTGACTCAACTTTTGCTCCAGCCTCCCATTGCCGGTCAGACAGTTCTGGGATGGGATCCTGCTTTCAGAACAGGGTGCAAGCTGGCGGTGGTTGATCCCACCGGTAAGGTACTGGACACCAAAGTGATCTACCCCACTGCTCCTCATAACAAGATCGAGGAATCGAAAAAGGTCCTTAAGGATCTGATCTCAAAATACAATATCTCTCTGATCTCCATCGGAAACGGAACCGCATCCCGTGAATCCGAGCAGGTTGTTTCCGAGCTATTAAAGGAGATCCGTGATAAAAACATACACTATGTGATCACCAACGAAGCCGGGGCAAGTGTTTATTCCGCCAGCAAACTGGCAACCGAGGAGTTCCCGGAATTCGATGTGGGCCAAAGAAGTGCCGCATCCATCGCAAGGCGGGTACAGGACCCCTTGTCGGAGCTGGTTAAGATCGAACCCCGCTCCATAGGCGTAGGCCAGTATCAGCATGACATGGATCAGAAAAAACTGTCCGATACACTTTCCGGGGTGGTGGAATCCGCGGTGAACAAGGTGGGTGTGGATCTGAACACCGCCTCATTCTCACTGCTCTCCTATATATCCGGTATCTCCCCCGCCGTCGCCAAAAATATCGTATCCTACAGGGAAGAGCACGGGAGATTTAGCTCCCGTCAGGAACTGAAAAAGGTGCCGAAGCTGGGGCCGAAAACCTTTGAGCAGTGCGCCGGATTTTGCAGGATCATGGACGGCGACGAACCATTGGACGCAACAGCGGTCCACCCCGAGTCCTATTCTGTCGGAAGAGCACTTTTGAAAAAAATGGGCTGCGGCCTGCGTGATGAAAAGAATATCCGGGCATTCAGAAACAGCATCCGGGATATGTCGGCACTTGCCGGTGAGATAGGCTGCGGAGAGATCACCTTAAAGGATATACTCTCCGAACTGGAAAAACCTGCCAGGGATCCCAGAGAGGATCTTCCCAAACCTGTTCTCAGATCGGATGTGCTCGAAATGAAGGATCTGAAGCCGGGAATGAAGCTCAAGGGCACCGTGAGAAATGTGATAGACTTCGGGGCTTTTATCGATATCGGAGTTCATCAGGACGGCCTTGTACATATTTCAAAAATGGCCGACAGATACATAAAGCATCCCCTGGAGGTGGTATCCGTGGGGGATATCGTGGACGTGACCGTCCTTGATGTGGATGAGAAGAAGGGAAGGATATCCCTTACTATGATAGACCGGTAGATTTCCGCCTTATATTCCCATATTCATTCCTCGGATCCTGTCAGGACCTTATGCTGCCAGCTACGCTTACCGCACTTGGGGCATTTCATATATCTTGTCCTGCCGATGTGGGGGGCGAGATTTGTACTCCAATAGGTGGGAACATATCTGTGGTGACATTCCCCACACTCATAAAAACCTACCCTCTGCTCAATACCCACCGCAACAAATGCAACGACGATCACCATTATAACGGAAACCTCAATGATCAGCGCTTTAACCTGTACCGGCATTTCAACGTATGCGGCAATGCCCATCATGAACAGGGCCGCAAATACTGCCGGAACACTGATCCAGATCTCAGCTGCAAGAAGCTGCTTGTTTTTTTCCTCAATCTCTTTCCTCAAAGCAAGAAGATTGTCCTCGGCTGTTTTGTCATATGATTCAACCATGATCCTTTCGCCCGACAGGAGTTCATTTACATTTATTTTTAATTGTTCACACAGCTCCAGCATGATCCCGGAATCCGGCATTGACTTTCCTGTTTCCCATTTACTGACAGCCCTGTCACTTATTCCAAGGGTCTCGGCAAGGGATGCCTGGGTCATGCCCTGTTCCTTTCTGCAGGATGCTATAAAACGTCCGATCTTTACCTGATCCATATCGGGCTTCTCCTTTCATGTCCCGAGCATACCCCGGATCGCATAAAAATAACACGAACCGATGGTTGATTTCACTGACTCTACCGCCGGTTGAGTTCCGAAATGCCGGCGATCAGATCCTCAAATACCTCTTTGTATTTAACCGAAACCGCACTGGGGTGACGGAGAATAAGTGAAATGCGGCCCTTTGTCAGGTGTGCCATACTCTTTCCCTGCTCAAGCATAACTTTTCTCTTTTCTTCGAGTTCGGCAAAATATTTCTGAAAATCTTCCTTTTTCATCTTTAGATGATCTTCGAGCACATCCATCTTCCACTCAAGCTGATCTTCAAGTTCATCCATCTTGAATTCAAGACGATCTCCCAGTTCATCCATCTTAAGCTCAAGGCGATCCTTAAGATCCTCACTCCACCTGTCAAAATCTTCTTTCTGTTTCTCCATGTCATCGGACCAGAACGCCTGAAGCACATCCATGCGCTTCTTCAGCAGCTCGGCCTCGTGCCGTGCCTTTTCGAGCTGGATCAGAACATCGCGAAGCTCGATAGCGGTCTTAAAGCTCACCGCGAAATCTCCTGCGATCAACAGAGACAGAAGATATACTATGGGCGTAAGTACCTGCGGTGTGGGATAGGTAACCAATCTGTCAAAGGGCTTGTGAATGCCGTAAACAAGGGCCAGCGAGAAAAATCCCCAGGCTATGGATGACGAAAGACAGATATGACCCTGAAAGTTGAACTTCTTTTGGGAATAATCCCAATACCTGACCTTAAATATCGCCTCCATGGCAACCCCTGTGAAATACTCCAGAACGGTGGAGGTGACAAGACCGGCTGCATACACCAGCACAGGTTGGTTCATTAACGGTATGGTCACAAGAAGTATGAGTATGGCGCCGCTCCCGTAAATGGGCAGAAAGGGGCCCTTCAAAAATCCACGGTTTACCCATTTCTTCTTACATGCAGACACATAACAGGTCTCCCAGATCCACCCGGCAAAACAGTATATGATAAACAGCGCTATCCATTGTACAAAACTGTAATTGTATGTCATTTAACTGCTTCCTTTAAGTATCTCACAACACCGAATACCCCTGACAAACAGGTCAGAACATACTCAACGGGAAAATATCCCATCTCTGTCATTGACCTGTTAGACGGATCAAAGAGCTTTGCCACAAATATAATGCCGTCCAGACAGAGGATCAGCAGATCTCAGGTCTCTTTTTTTACCTCTGTTCCAGCACATCCCGGTAACCCGGCAGATATTGTACTGCGATGACGTTCTCCGGATGGGCCAGTGTCAAGTATAAAACCACGGTAAAGAACCACTCCAGAGGTTTCATTAGCACATAGACCACATCACAGGCCGTTTTGGAACGGATGCATCTTGCGATAGGGAATCCGTATTTGTCGTAGAAGTTTCGGATCACACGGTGCAGGCGGGGAGTTTTCCACTCCAGCACAAGTTCAAATGCGTTGGCTACCTCAAGCTGCCGGTTGACCACCACCCGGTGTCCTCGGCGCTCTCCCATACGCAGCGGCTTCACAACCTTTTCGTGACCGTTTGCTGCCACCGTACACAGGTAATGTTCATCCACCTGTAGATTGGGGGGCGGCGTCATTTGGGAAAAGGTCCAGTCTGCAGTCTCGGTCCAGGCCGCGATCAACGCATCCGGCCGCTGTCCCAGAAGTATCGATATTCCGAGAACTATCCCCAAAAGTGGGATGGCTGCCACCAGGCCATACAGGGGCCAGTATATAGCCTTTCCCAATATACCTTCATACCAGGCCTGATGTTTTGGATCCAGGGTTCCGTCTGCGATCTTCTCATCGCGTACTTCATTCCATTCCAGGATTTTTTCCAGGATCAGGGAACACATCATGATCCACAGATTTATGGGCAATACTATCAGAGGCAGACTTCCCAATTCCGTTAAGATCTGAAGGCACCATATGCCCAGGGTTACTGCTGCCGGATACATTGCCGCGATGGAGAGAACAGATACCAGGGGCGGAGTTTTATCCATTTTGCTTACGGACAACACCAGAAAACCAAGGGCTCCTATAAACAGGATAACAGCATAGATCCCGACACACTGCGAATTCATTATCTCGTGTACCTGCTTATTGGTGGGCTGTTCATACCAGGGTTTGTCCGTCACTTCCCTGCTCCAGACCGCCATATAGGCGCCGCTTAAAAATAACCCCAGCAGAACCGTCAACGCCCAGACAGATTTTCTCCAGCGTTTCTTCGGGAAAAACAGCCCTATGATATTTGCCAGGCTGAGACCAAAGGGAGCCCCGAGCGCGAGGACCGCAATAAATAAACATGCTATGGTCTCATTGATATTTCTTACAGTGATCGCCATTTATACTCTACCGTTTCCTAATCTGATAATGTCAATAACAATAATATGATTTTTTC
>JAFYEL010000084.1 GCA_017544285.1 Lachnospiraceae bacterium
AGACAATTCGTACGCAAGGACGAGCCGGCGAAAGCCGGCTCGATCTTTTTTATGGTGGTAACATGGATGATAAAAAGATATGTTTCATAATGTGTGTAAATGACGCAGCACTTATGGACGAAGCCATATACTATCTCAACAGGCTTAAGGTTCCCGAGGGCTATGTTACGGATCTTCTTACCATAGAAGGAGCCCCCTCCATGGCCGAGGGCTATAATGAGGGGATGAGAAGCAGCGACGCCCGGTATAAGATATACCTTCATCAGGATGTTTTTATCATCGACAGAAGGTTCCTTCACCGTATTATTGAGATCTTTAAGGACGAGACCATAGGCATGATCGGACCTGTGGGTTACAAAAAGCTTCCGAAAAACGGGATCCAGGTAACCGCAGATATCACAGGTGCCTATATCACCAATGATCTGTTTTCAACAAAATCCAAATGTAACACTTCGAAGGCAGAGAACTGCATCGATGTAAAATCCATCGACGGCTTCCTGATGGCTACACAGTATGATCTTCCCTGGAGAGAGGATATCTTTAAAGATTGGGATTTTTATGATGTGAGCCAGAGCTTTGAATTCAGAAAAAAGGGATACCGGGTTGTGGTGCCTGCTGTGGACAAGCCCGGCGTTATCCATTATGACGGACTGCTGAACATGAAGGATTACTATAAGAACCGCCGCCTATTCCTTGAAAATTACGGAGATACTTATCAATTGTTTTGATAAAGTGGACAATTTCGGCTCGGTTCAGGACTTTCTTTGCGAACTGGATCATTACGCCTGTCCGGCAAGCCTTTGAAGCTCTCCCAAAACCTGCTGATACATCCCCTCTTTATTTATACTTCCCGTATCGATAAGCACAGAGATCCCGTAAACGGAGATCCTCTGCTTAAGCACCATGTCAATAAGCTGTGAAACCGCATCCGGGTCTTCGGCGAATTCGACCCTCCACAAAAGAAACCTGGCTTTGTTTATCACCTCTGAGATAAGAGCGTCGAGGCTTTCCGCCTGATCAAGGATGGTGGGGGTCACGTTCCCGGCTGCTTCATTTTTGTAGATCGCGTAGATCAGTCTGACAAACCGGTATACGGACCGGTTCTTAAGTATGCCCTGCAATCCCGGATCCTGAGCAAGATGGCAGAACCGGTCATGGTCGCGGGCGGCAATGGATGCGCTTACGTCATCGGAAAACTGCTGCTCCGTTTCATCGTAACAACGGTGCCAGCCGTCTTCGTTTTCCTCACAGTAGAGGGCATATTCTTCACTTGTGGGGTCCATCCTGTTTTCAGACATTATCCCGGCTCCATCTGATCAGTTCGATCGCTGTTTTTCCAAGACCTCCGTCGTTCAATACGGCGGCAACATAATTGTATACATCGGGATTGTTGGCAATCCCTTTTATGTATCTGCCGATGACCGGACCTGAAAACCTCAGCCCTGTCATGTAATTTACGAATTCCTCTTCGGTCTTTTGAGACGGATCCGACAGGAGCTGCAACACCTTTGTTCCCGGTTCCATAACCGCCTTTGCGGTATCGGAAAGCGTCCGGGTAAGCTCCCCGGGGAGATATTCAAAAAGTGAGAGATCACAGTACTTCAGCTCGTCCATATATATGTGGAAAACACGCGCATATCTGGAATAGAAATTTATGTCGTCATCTTCACAGGTGGAATACCCCTTAAGAAGAGTGTCTCTGCACTGTCTGAAAAGTCCCGCCGAAAACAGTTTTTCCAGATGAGACATGAAAGCCTCCCGGTTGCCGGGTGAAGGAACGTCTTCGGGCTCGGTGCCGCTGCTCTTCAGCTGGACATAATCGCACTCGGCATAGCTTATCCCGGAGCGGATCAGTTTTTCCACATAGACGTGGGAAAGGCGCTCGGCCATAAAGCCCACATCCCGGTGGAGATAGGCGTCCCTTTTTTCGGGAACATCTTTATAAAATATTTCCAGCATGGGGAAAAGCCAGTCGCAGTAATCCCTGAAATGCTCAAGGCTCCAGATGTTCATGTTGCAGGGGTGAAACCCGGTCTCGTTGACCAGTTCTGCCGTCAGTTCAAAATCCTCGGGATGGCAGAGCTTTACGATTTCAATGGCTTTGTCAAAGACCGAGGCGAAATCCTCCTGATTCATAAAATCGTAGAGGGGCATCTCAAGGTCAAGTTTTTTCAGGGTGATGAGAGAGACTCCTTTGTCTATAAGAGAAGAGATCTCCGCGTCCGAAAGACAGAAGCGCCGTCTGTAGTGCTCTATGCCAACATAGTCGGAGCTGATATTGTGCCGGGCCCACCACACGGCAGTCATCTCGGAATACCTGGGATTTCTGTCGGAAATACTCAGGTCAAATCCGTCGTGGTCGTTTTGCCCGTAGATGCGTTTGTCGGTGAGGGCGGCTCCGGCCTGTACTTCTTTGTAATGATCGGAAGCAGGAGGCTGCTCCAAAAGTTCTTTGTCCTTGTGGCATCCTATCACCAGTCTTGTGATATCCCGGTTCATGATAATCTCCTTAAACGGCAAACAGATCCCCGTCGCTGCTCTTAAGTCCGCCGGACTCCATATCTCCGAAGAATCCGCTCTCCAGCACTATCTGATAAAACTGGCGGGCGCTTATGCGGCTGCGGTATCTGGGGTCTCTGAAAAATTCCGCAAGCTCGGGCGAAAAAACATGGTAGCTCTCAAAGGTGGCTGCGTCATAATCGGAGGCAAGCCATGCCTTGTCCTCACCGGTCAGATCCTCCGGCTTTGTAAAGGCTCCCGTAATGCGCATGGAGTGCCAGTCACGAAGGGCGTAGAAGTCGGGGTGGTTGTTTAAGACCCAGGTTCCGTAGGTTTCGAATTCGGAGAAACCTCTCATCAGATCCTTGTCGTAGGGAAGTGAAAAGAAGATCTTTTCGTAGTACTTTTCGCCTTTTATATCCAGAGCCTCGGTTTCGGCTATCAGCTCCTTCATAAACGAGGTTTTAAAGATCATATGCTCGGAGATAAAAGAGGGCTCTATAGCCTTGTCGTATCCCCAGACCTTTTTTATGGTGCGGAAATAGCTCTGCAGATATTCCGTTTTTACATCAAAGTACGGACGACCCTGGGGGTCAAACATTTCCGTCTCCCGCAGGGGGATTGTGTCCGCATCCCAGGACATGTAGTATTCGTCCTCACAGATATCGGAAAATGACATTTTAAGGAACTGCTGATAATACCAGCCGGGCTTGGAATCCGCCGACATGGCAAAGCCTCCCGCACGGAGGTGCTCCCTCATGACCTGAGTCAATACGTCGAAGCATAAGAGGTCATTTTCGTTTATATAGCGCACGGGACCGTCGTTTTCAAAAGTCTTTGCGTCCCTTAAAACAAGGGGCTCCAGGGCTGCAGGACCTATGAAGATCACCTCTTTTACGGGCAGCAGCCTGAAGAAATCCCCGAGGTCCCGGGTTATCCTGTCGTAATCCTTTGCGGTTGTGGGTATGATAAGGGGGATTCTGGTTGAAAACATGGCAACTCCTCGGTTTAAAACTCGGGTTTAAAATGGTATAATAGAATCCGGGTTCAGTAAATATATTAGCATAATTACAGGCATGTTTCCAATCATATGAGATTTTTGTTTATAAAGGTCAGGGGCTCCGTAAAAGATCTGGTCCACTCCCTTGAGGCCATGGGTCACGAGGTCACCACCCTTGAAGGTTATGAATTCGAACCTTACTCCGATTGCGAGGAGGCTTACAGCGCTCTTGAGGCCATGGTAAAAAAGGGCGGCTGGGATTTTCTGATATCCTACCTCTTTTTCGGAAGAGTGTCGGATATCTGTAATGCTCACGGCCTGAGGTACATTGCCTGGGTTTACGACTCGCCCCTTATGACCCTGTTTGACGAGCAGGTCAAAAATCCCGTAAACAGGATATTTGTATTCGACAAAAGGGAATACGAAAGACTTAAGGAAGCTGGCGTCCCCAGACTTTATTACATGCCCATGGCCGCCTGCACCGACAGGATCGGTCTCATCAGCATACGCCCTGAGGACGAGGAGCGTTTCACCTGCGACATCAGTTTTGTGGGGGCTCTCTATGAGGACAACCCCTACGACCACATAATAAACGAGCTGCCCGGCAAGTACGCCGACGATATAAAAAAGTATCTGGGAGTAAATCTCTGCAACTGGAAGAGCATCAGGCCCTGGCCCTCGGTTGACGGCAGCCTGGCTTCATTTTGCGAGGACAGGGGCTTTCTGAACATGCAGTATGCCCACGGTCTTGATGCGAAAACTTTCCTGGGAGTTGCCCTGATGAGCCGTAAGCTTGCCCAGCTTGAGCGGATCAACGTGCTCAACGCCCTGGCAAGGCGTCACAGCGTCCGGCTTTACACAAGGGACAGCGGCAGGTATCTTGAGGGCGTCAATCTGTGTCCGGGAGTTGACTACAATACCGACATGACAAGGGTATTCAACCTCTCAAAGATCAACCTGAATATCACCATCCCCTCAATTGAGACAGGGATACCACAGCGGGTCTGGGACATCATCGGCAGCGGCGGCTTCTGCATGACCAACTACCAGGAAGAGATAGAGGACTTTTTCACCATCGGTGAAGATATAGAAACCTTTAAGAGCATAGACGAGCTTTTGCTCAAGACCGAGTTTTATCTGCGCCACGAGGACCTGCGGCTCGGGATCCTGATAAAGGGCTACGAAAAGGTAATGAAGTATCACAAATACGAAGACAGGCTTGAGAAAATGATAGCACTGTCCGATTGAGATCAGCGGGAAACCACATGCACAAAACATCCATCATCATAGTTTCCTACAACTGCAAATACCTGATGCAGAAAAACATCGAGAGCATCAGAAACACCCTAACCCCCGGGACATACTCCATCTACGTGACGGACAACGGTTCCACCGACGGTGTGGCCGAATGGCTTGAGGAGCAGGCGGATGTAGCCCTGATAAAAAACTCCGAAAACCTTGGGTTTGCCCCGGCCTGTAACCAGGGAGTCAAAGCGGCATGGGATGCGGGAGAGACCGACGCGGATATCTTCCTTTTGAACAACGACACCAGGCTGTGCCCCGGTTCCCTTGAGAACCTGAGCAGCGCCCTTCACGGGGCCGACGACAGGGGCGCGGTGGGAGCCGTCTCAAACTATGCGGGAAACGACCAGCAGATAGAGTTGTTCTGTCAGACTCCCGGAGAGTACGTTGAATACGGAGCGGGTCACAATGCAAATCCCGAGGATCTTGAGGAAAGAGTCCGGCTTTCCGGCTTTGCCATGCTGATAAAGGCAGAGGTCTGGAAACAGGTTGGAGGCATGGATGAGGATTTCGCCCCAGGCTATTTTGAGGACGACGATCTGTGCATGAGGATCGCGGCAGCGGGCTACAGGATGTTCCTTTGCAGGAACAGCTTTATATATCACGCAGGGTCCCAGGCCTTCGGCCGGATGAAAAACGTGGGCTCCCTTTTAAAGGAGCACCACAGCCTGTTTATGGAAAAGCACGGCTTTGACATCCTGAAATACGCAAAGCCCAGATACGCCCACCTGTCGCAGATAAAGGCGGATCCTCTTGAACCACTTGCGATCCTGGTGGCTTCCGCGGGGCTTGGAGCCGATGCGAAATTCATACGCAGCATATACAAAAATGCGGTGGTCTTCGGGATAGAAAGCAGCGACGCCCTGAGGCAGATCGCAGGTAAAACCGAGGCGGTCTTCGAAAACGCAGCCGCCCTCCGGGAGATGGTTAACTTCCGCGCCTTCGATTATTTCATAACCGACAACAGCTTTATCAGTTCGATAGATAAGGAAGCGCGCAATATGATCGCCGACATGTGCAAGCCCACCTGCCGGGTCATAAAGCGGGGGCCGGAAAGAGGCATCGACTTTTCAAAAATCAAACTGGTGATCTGGGATATGGACGATACCTTCTGGCAGGGAACCCTCACAGAGCAGGAGGTTCATGTGTCGGAGGCAATGGAGCAGCTGGTGCGGGATCTTTCCGCCCATGGGATAATAAATTCCATCTCCTCCAAAAACGACTGGCAGAGTGTGGCAGAGGTGCTGGGGGAGTGCTCCGACCTTGGTAATCATTTTGTATTCAACAATATCAACTGGCAGCCCAAGGGGCCTCAGATAAGCGAAAAGCTGAGCCTCATGGGGCTTCGGGCGGAAAACGCTCTGTTCATAGACGACAACCCCAGAAACCTGCGGGAGGCAAAACAATATTGTCCGGAGCTTATCACGGCTTCGCCGTCGGTCATAACCGGTCTGTCGGATTACGTCAATTCAACTCCGGCAACGGACCCGGAACTCACCCGGCTGGCACACTACAACATCCTTGAGGAAAAGACCGCGGTGCGGATGAGCAGCTACGAGGATCCCACGGAATTTCTCTTTGACAGTGACATCAGGATGGCGATAGGCGAGGACTGCGCGGGGGAAAAGGCAAGGATAGCGGAGCTGGTAAACAGGACCAACCAGCTGAATTTCACAAAGCTGAGGCAGAACGAAGAGGAGCTTGAGAAGCTCTTTGAGGATTCCGGGTACGAGTGCGGATACGTGCGCGTCAGGGACAGGTTCGGAGATTACGGCATAGCGGGATTTTTTGCCCTGGAAAAAGAAACCCGCAGACTGCTTCATTTCCTGTTTTCCTGCAGGTGCATGGGCATGGGAATAGAGCAGGCGGTATATGCCCACCTGGGTTACCCTGAGCTTACGGTAAATCCCCCGGTTTCGGTGGAGCTTGAGAAAAAGGAAGCGCCCTGGGTCAGGCAGGTGGATGCCGCAGAGCTTGACGAAACTGATACGGGCAAAGAATCCGGGGGCATCAGACTTTTGCTGAAGGGTCCCTGCGATCTTGATTCCATGGCGGGGATAGCGGATTACCCCGGCGCCGTCAGGGAGTTCAACTATATAAACTCCAAGGGCTTTGTGACCACGGGCCAGAATCATTCCATCCACGTAGTGGAATCCGAGACCCTGGAGAGCACGATGATAGAAGAGCTGATAAAGGATGCGCCCTTCATCATTTACGGCGATTTTGAGACGGAGCTTTTCAAAAAGCCTCATGACATAGTCATCTACAGTCTGCTGCCGGACTGCCATTCCGGGATCTACCGCCACCGCGGGACCGGAGCCCGTATAGCCTTCGGCAGCCGGAATTTTGACCTGACGGATCCCGCCAATACCCCGGGATATATTGACGGCACCATACAGAACCACGGCTTTAAATTTACGGAAAAGATAATAAGGGACTTCAGTGAAAAATGGGAGTTTGAGGGAGCGACCCCTCCCGAAGTCCTGATAGAAAACCTGCAGTTCATGTACGACAGGGCCCCGGGAGAGCCCAGGTTCATACTGCTTCTGGGAAGCACCGTCCCCTTCGAGGGAGAAAACGCGGAATTTGCGGGGCACGAGGAATTCCACGCGCAGATCAATCCTCTTGTGAGAGAGTTTGCAAAGGATAAGGACCGCATCAGACTGGTGGATCCCGGAGACTATATCAGATCCACTGAGGATTACGCGGACTGCTGCGATCACTACAGCCGCAGGGTATACATGGAGATGGCGTCGGATATCCGCCGCCTGATCAGCGAGGATTGGAAATGAGATTTTTGTTTTACAGATTCAACAGCGTCTGCGAGCCCGATATGATAGAGGGTTTCGAGCAGCTGGGGCACAGCGTGGACACCATAGATCTTGAGATGACGGTCAAGGAGCCCGAGATAGAGCAGGTGATCTCCTGCTTCGAAAAGGCCTTCGAAAAGAGCGGCTATGATGCGGTGGTGAGCGTGAACTACTATCCCATGGTGTCGGAGATCTGCCGCATATATGGGATAAGGTATATTTCATGGACCGTGGATTCGCCGGTGCTGGAGCTTTTGTCGGACACCGTTGCCAACGATGTGAACAGGATATTCTGTTTCGATCAGAGCCAGTGCGAAGAGCTGCACGCCTACAATCCCGCCGGGGTGTTTTACATGCCTCTTGCCACCAACTGCGACAGGTGGGATAGGGTGATCGCCGGGGCTTCGCCCGAGGAGCACCGGAAGTTTTCTTCCGATATTTCCTTCGTGGGTTCCCTTTACACAGAGAAATGTCCCTACGATGACCTGACGGATCCCCCGGAGTATCTCAGGGGATACCTGGAGGGCCTTATGAGGGCGCAAAAGGACGTATACGGCGCATTCTTCCTGGACAGTGCCTTAAACGCAAAGGTGATAGAGGATTTCGTGGCGCACACCCCGGGATTTTACACACCCCCGGAAAAGGCCAGGAATGACCGCAGGTTTATAATGGCCATGAAGTATCTGGGCATGAAGGTCACCAACCTTGAGAGGCTTGAGGTCATGGAGCTCCTTGGGAAAAAACACAGCGTGGATGTTTACACCGGCAGCGACACCAGCGCTCTTCCGGTGAACAACAAGGGCTTTGCAAAAACCCTGACGGAAATGCCCCTGATCTTCCACAACAGCAAGGTGAATCTGAACATCACCTGCAAATCCATAAAGACCGGTATCGCCCAGAGGATATGGGATATAATGGGAGCGGGCGGTTTTCTTCTGACAAACTACCAGAGCGAGATCCCCCAGTTCTTCACCCCCGGTGAGGATCTTGACATATACGCTTCCATGGAGGAGCTTGCGGACAAGGCGGCGTTTTATCTGACCCACGACGAGGTGAGAAAAAAGATAGCCGAAAATGCCCGCGAAAAGATAAGGGCAGAGCACACCCACAAAGACCGGGTGAGCGACATGATATATCTGGCCTTCAGCTGAGAGGGCCCACCCTGAGGACAGTTACAAAAGGAGAGAAAGAGATGACAGCAGCGATAATCCTCGCCAGCGGCAGCGGGCGCAGAATGGGACAGGACATACCGAAGCAGTTCATAAGCGTATATGACCGTCCCGTGTTGATATACACCCTTGAGAGTTTTCAGAATCATCCGGGCATCGACGCCATCGAGGTGGTGTGTCTGGAGGGATGGCAGGATATAGTCCGGGCCTACGCAAAGCAGTTTGGCATCGACAAGCTGAAATGGATAGTCCCCGGAGGAGATTCCGCCCAGGATTCCATAAGGAACGGAGTATACGGACTCAGGGAGCACCTTGGGGATGACGACACCGTAGTGATCCACGACGGAGTCCGCCCCCTCATTGATGAGGCGGTGCTTACCAACGTGCTGGTGACCTGCGAAAAATGCGGAAATGCGGTTTCCTCCATGCCCTACAACGAGCAGATCTTTCTCACCGAGGACGGCGTGACCACCACAAAGTACATACCCCGCGAGACCTTAAGGAGGGTGGTGACACCCCAGGCTTACCGCTACGGGACCGTTTACGAAAAGTATAAAGAGGCCTATGAAAAGGGTATAGGCATCAAGGGTTCGGCCTACACGAACACAATGATGACCGAGCTTGGAGAGACCCTTTACTTTGCACCGGGCTCCGATAAAAATATCAAGCTCACGACTTCCGAGGACCTGGAACTCTTCAAAGCATACGTCAGCGACAGATTCAGGGGGTAAACTATGATAAATAATGATATCTACAAAGAAGATCTGGAGTACATCGCTTCCCTTGACCTTCCCTGGGAAAAGCTGGAGGGAGCTCAGCTCATGATATCCGGAGCCACCGGTATGCTGGGGACCCTGCTGGTGGATGCCATCATGTACAAAAACGAAAAGGACAATCTGGGCTGCTATGTGCTGGCAATGGGAAGAGATTCGGACAAGGCCTTCGAAAGATTCGCAGATCATGCGGAAAACGAATTTTTTGAATTCTACGAGCAGGATGTGACCCGCCCCATGACGGGAATGCCGGGCATGAATTATCCGCTGTACATCGTGCATATGGCCAGCAATACCCATCCCCGGGCCTATGCAAAGGATCCCATCGGGACCATAACCACCAACATCCTCGGCACCTATGATCTCCTTGAGTACGCCACGGATCCCCTTCATGACGGAAAGTGCCGGTTCTGCCTGGTATCATCCAACGAGATCTACGGCGAGAACAGAGGGGACACGGAGCTTTTCGACGAGAGCTACTGCGGATACATTGACTGCAATACCCTGAGGGCAGGCTACCCCGAGAGCAAGCGCTGCAGTGAGAGCCTTTGTCAGGCCTACATCAGTCAGAACAAAGCAGACGCCGTGATCGCAAGGCTTACGCGCTCATACGGGCCCACCCTTCTTCCCGATGATTCCAAGGCCATGACCCAGTTTTTGAAGAACGCGGTGGCGGGAGAGGACATAGTTTTAAAGAGCAAGGGTGACCAGTATTACTCCTACACCTACGCTGCGGATGCGGTGGCAGGGCTTCTGACCGTTCTGCTTTTGGGAGAGTGCGGAAAGGCATACAATGTGGCGGACACTCCCTCGGACATAACCTTAAAGGAACTGGCCGAGCTCATCGCCGGCCACGAAGGGAAAAAGGTGGTTTTTGATATCCCCGACAGCGAAGAGGCAGCGGGCTTTTCAAAGGCTACAAAGGCAAGGCTTGACGGCAGCGCCATCAAGAGCCTGGGCTGGAGCATGCATTACGATATAAAGACCGGCATTGACCGGACCTTAAGGGTACTGAAGGAAAATGGATAGGATACTGTACTGGCTGGGGCTTTTATGGCTGCCGGTGTACGGTCTGGCACACCTTTGGCCCCGAGACAAAAGATTATGGCTCTTCGGAAGCACCTTCGGAAAGAGGTTCACGGACAATCCCCGATATCTCTACCTCTGGCTCACGGCCCGGAAGGAAACCGGCATACGGTGCGTGTGGATGAGCCGCAACAAAGAGGTGGTGGACTTCCTTTCCTCCAAGGGGCTTGAAGCCTGTCATACCAAAAGTCTCAAAGGAGCGCTGCTTGCCCTGAGAGCCGGGGTGTACATCTACGACAATTATTCAAAGGATATAAATTTCCCGCTTTCCGGCGGGGCACTTAAGGTAAACCTCTGGCACGGCGTGGGAAATAAAAGGATAAACCACGACAACCTTCACGATAAGGTCAGGCATCCCAAAAACCTCTGGGAGCGCTGGACCACCTTCCCCAGGAGGATGTCCGATGAAAAGCCTTCCGACTACGTGCTCTGCACATCCGAGGAGATGGGCAGATATTTTGCAAAGGCCTTTAAGAGTGCGCCGGGCCACGTGATCTGCGAGGGATATCCCAGGTGTGACGCTCTCTTTGATACAGGGAAAGAGCTTCTGGGTGTCATGACCGCCTCCGAGGAAAAGCTTAGGGCCAAAATAGAAAGCCTCAGTAGCAAGGGCAAAAGGATAGTCGCCTACCTGCCAACCTTCAGGGCATCCGAGAAGGAGTTCCTCCACGTGATGGACATGGAAGCCTTTGACGCATATCTTGGTGAAAAAAACTATGTGTTCGTGGTAAAACCCCATCCCAAGTCAGTGATAAAAGAGGCCTTCAAGGGGGAGGAGTATAAAAATATCATGGTTGTGAACAGCGACGTGGATGTGTATACTTATCTAGGAGCGGCGGATATGCTGGTCACGGATTATTCCTCGGTTTACACGGATTACATGCTGCTGGACCGTCCCGTGGTGGCTTTTTGCTACGACAGCGATAAGTACGAGACCGAAAGCAGGGATTATTTCATAGATCAGAGGCAGTACATGCCGGAGTTGGTGGCAGTCTCCATGAAGGAGCTTGAGGAGTGCATGGACGCCGCATTTGAAAAGGATGAGTGCAGACAGGCCCGCCTGGTGTCCAGGGCGAGGATGTTTGACAAACCGGACGGGAATTCATGCGAGAGGGTATATAAGCGTATATGCAGGATTTTGACACTTTGATCGTCACAACCGATCGTGATTTTTTGCGGGTGAGGTCACAGTACCCAAGGCTTGCGAAAAACATGCCGGGCCGCAATATTTACCTGGTGGGACCTCAGGCGGCAAAAAAGGCTCTGGATGAGACGGAGCTTCCGGACAGGGTGGGATACATCGATGAGAACAGCATCCTTCCCTTTGATGAGGTCCACGCCGTAATGAGCGAGCACATGAAAGAGCGGCTGGGGACCCAGGAGATGCCCAGGGGAGTCACGGGCTGGTATTATCAGCAGTTCTTAAAGCTGGGCTACGCCTTTGTCTGCAAGGACGACTACTACATGACCTGGGACGGCGACACCATTCCCTGCGCACATTTTGACATGTTCTCCCCCGATGAGCAAAAGCCCTGCATGGATATGAAGAGGGAGCTTCACGAGGAATATTTCATAACCCTTGAGCGGCTGCTGCCCGGAGTAAAAAAGGTAATGGAAAAGTCCTTTATCTCCGAGCACATGCTCTTCAAAAAAGAGCTGGTAAAGGAGCTGATATCCCGGATCGAGGAAAACAAAGACATCCCCGGAGACAGCTTCTGGGAAAAGGTGATCCGGTGCATTGAGCCCGAGAGGATCACAAAGAGCGCTTTCAGCGAATTTGAAACCTACGGCAGTTACGTGGCCCTTAACCACCCGGAGGAATACCGCATACGGAGCTGGCATTCCTTCAGGACAGGAGGGGACTTTTTTGACATAGAAACCATAAGCGACAGAGATTACGACTGGCTGGCAAAGGATTTTCAGGCCATCTCCTTTGAGAAATGGTCCACCCTGAGGGATGATCACAGAAACCTTTTCGACAATCCCGATTACCAGAAAAAACTTACGGCCAGACAGATGCTCGAGATCGCCCAGGAAGAATTTACCGGCGGATATAAGGAGGTATGGGACTGATCATGAAAACCGATTTATTCAACGACCTGTTTATCTTTGAGATGGCAAATTCCCACCAGGGAAGCGTGGAGCACGGAATAGCCATCATACGCGAGATGGGAAAGATCGCTCGCAAACACAATATCAAGGCGGCGGTGAAGCTTCAGTACAGGGACATCCCCAACTTCATCCACCCCGATTACAAGGGCAGGACCGATCTGCCCCACATCCCCAGGTTCGAGTCCACAATGCTCACCTACGAGCAGTTCTGCGAGCTGGTTTCGGTGGTAAGGGATGAGGGCATGGTGACCATGAGCACTCCCTTTGACGAGACGGGAGTTGAGTGGTGCCTTGACCAGGGCCTGGACATCATAAAGGTGGCAAGCTGCAGCGCTCTGGACTGGCCTTTGCTCACAAAGATCGTAGCTTCGAGAAAGCCGGTGATCATTTCCACCGGAGGAAAGAAGCTCTCCGATATCGACAAGATATACAACTTCTGTTCCCACAGGCATGCGGACTTTGCCTTCCTGCACTGCGTTGCCGGATATCCCGCACCCATGGATAGGCTTCAGCTTGACTTCATCGACAGGATGAAAAAGAGGTACAGGGATGTGGTGATCGGATACTCGGGACACGAGGATCCGAATGACAATATAGTGCCCATGATGGCAGTGGCCAAGGGTGCAAAGATCCTTGAAAGGCACGTGGGTCTTCCCACCGAGACCATAAAGCTGAACGCTTATTCCATGAATCCGGAGCAGTGCGACAAGTGGGTCGAAGCAGTCCAAAATGCAAAAAAGATGTGCACACTGCAAAAGCCCGGAGACAAGTACATCTCCCAGGCTGAGCTGGATTCCCTCCACTCCCTGGAGAGGGGCGTATGGGCTGCAAGGGCCATAAAGGCGGGAACCCCCATCACAAGAGAGGATGTATTCTTTGCAATGCCTCTGCAGGATAAGCAGATGACATCTGGACAGTTCAAGGATGGCATGATCGCCTCCGTTGATTATGCGGTAAATGCTCCCGTCACCGAGACTCCCAAGATCACGGGTATCGGAATAGTGCGCTCCGCCATCCATGATGCAAAGGGTATGCTCTACGAGGCGGGCATAGCGCTTGGCACCGATTTCGAGGTGGAGATATCCCATCACTACGGAATGCAGCACTTCAGACAGAACGGTGCCATCATAATAAACATAATCAACCGCGAGTACTGCAAGAAATACATAATCGTTCTGCCGGGACAGCATCATCCCATGCATGCCCACAAGGTTAAGGAAGAGACCTTCCAGCTCCTTTACGGCGAGCTGCTGATAGAGATCGAGGGACAGGAGCCCAGACTCATGCATCCCGGTGATATCCAGACCGTAATGAGAGGTGATATGCACGCCTTCTCATCAGAGACCGGGGCCATTTTCGAAGAGGTCTCCACCCAGCATATGAAGTCAGACTCCTACTACAAGGATCCCGAGATCGCGGCCCAGGATCCCATGGAGAGAAAGACCTATCTGAAAAAGTGGTGATATGAAGAGAATACTCCTTACCGGAGGCTCCGGATTTATCGGGAAAAACCTCCGGGAATATATTGTAAACGAGCTGGGAGGAGAGTACAGGAGCGCATCCGCCATCCTGACGGATTCCATTTCCACCCTGACCCACAGCTTTGAGAGCCTGTTTTTTAAACTGGGAGACACGGAATACGAGCTCTGTGCCCCCAGCTCCAGAGAGCTGAACGTCCTTGATGAGGAATCGGTCTGCGAGTGGCTGGGCAGCGTCAGGTTCAATGTGGTCCTTCATTTTGCGGTGTACACCGACGCGGTTGATAAAACCAGGGACGGCACAAAAATCCTTGAGTACAATCTCCGCAGCTTCATGACCTTCTATAAATACAGGAAGCTGTGCGGCAGGCTGTTTTACTCCGGGTCCGGGGCCGAGTTCGATAAAAACTACGACATAGTCCAGGCCAGGGAGACCCATCTGGACGATCCGGATGAGATCACGGGAGAGGTGCTGAACGGCTCCGACGTGATGCAGCTCATACCCACCGACGACTACGGGCTGATGAAGTACACTGCGGGAAGGCTTATTGATCTTTCCGAAAACGTATACAACCTTAGGCTTTTCGGGATCTTCGGTCCCTACGAATACAGGTTCAGGTTCATCACCGACATGTGCCTGCGCTCCCTTTCCGGAAGGCCCTTTGAGGTCAGGCAGAACGTATATTTCGACTACCTCTGGGTAAAGGATTTCTGCCGGATACTCATGGCTCTCATCGTGAAAAAGAACCTGAAATACCATTCCTACAACGTGGTGAGCGGAGAGCGGATAACCCTGAGGCAGATCTGCGACATGGTAAACGAAGCCGCCATGGAATTCAGGGAATCCCGCCTGGAGGCCATGGACGAAAAGCAGAAGCATGAGGAGTTCGAAAAAGGACTTACCATGGAAGACAGGCTGATGCGCCTGGTGTGCCAGCCGGTGATCTTTGAAAAGGACGGAATGAACAGCGAGTACACCGGTTCGAACGAGAGGTTACTGGAGGAGCTGGAAGACTTCACATACACCCCCATACAGGAGGCCATCGACGAGCTTTACGGATGGTACGCCAAAGAGGAGTATGGATTTTAAGCCGGCAGTATGATAACATCATAGATATTTTTATTCATTGGAGGAACTGAAATGAAACCTGTTAAAGAGGGAAAGGTAAGAGAGATCTACGACAACGGCGACAGCCTCATCATGGTGGCCACCGACAGGATAAGCTGTTTCGACGTGATCCTTAAGAACACCATCGAGAAAAAGGGAGAGGTGCTCACCCGCATGAGCCGCTTCTGGTTTGAGTTTACAAAGGACATCATGGAGAATCACATGATCTCCACCGACACGGCGGACATGCCCGAGTTCTTCAGAAACGGAGAGTTCGAGGGCAAGTCAATGCTCTGCAAGAAACTGGAGATGCTTCCCATCGAGTGCATAGTCAGGGGATACATCACCGGCAGCGGCTGGGCTTCCTATCAGAAGGACGGCACTGTGTGCGGCATTAAGCTTCCCGAGGGACTTAAGGAATCCGACAAGCTTCCCGAGCCCATATACACCCCTTCCACAAAGGCCGAGATCGGCGATCACGACGAAAACATCAGCTATGAGCAGAGCATCGAGCATCTTGAGAAGCACTTCCCCGGAAAGGGCGAGGAATATGCGAAAAAGCTGAGAGACAACACCATCGCCATCTATAAGAAGTGCTCCGAGTATGCGGCACAGAAGGGTATAATCATTGCGGACACCAAGTTTGAGTTCGGCCTTGATGAGAACGGCAACATGCTCATCGCAGACGAGATGCTGACTCCCGACTCATCCAGATTCTGGCCCGCATCCGAGTATGAGCCCGGCCATTCACAGCCTTCCTTCGACAAGCAGTTTGCAAGAGACTGGCTGAAGGCCAACGAGGGTCACGACTGGACTCTTCCCGATGAGATAGTAAAGAAGACGCAGGAGAAGTACCTGCAGGCATATGAGCTGCTTACCGGCAGCAGACTGTGAGAAGAATGAACTGGAAGAAATTCACCATCAAAACCAGAGCCGAAGCCGAGGAGGTCATAACCGGCATCCTTGCGGATCTGGATATATACAGCGTTGAGATAGAGGACAGCGTCCCCCTTACCGAGAGTGAAAAAGCCCGGATGTTCGTGGACATAGCTCCGGCGAGGGAGAACGACGGAAGCGCCAATATCAGCTTTTATCTGGACGAGACACAGGATTACCGAAGTCTCCTTCCCGCACTGCGCTCCGCTCTCGAAGAGTACAAGGCCAACACCTCCAACCCTTTCAGGGTGGACCTGGGGCCCTGCACCATCAGCACCGAGGACACCGAGGACGCAGACTGGATAAACAACTGGAAGAGGTACTTTTCCGCCTTCTATATCGACGATATTCTTTTTGTTCCCTCCTGGGAGTCTCAGGGCAAGACCGATGAGGAGCTTCGGGAAGAGATAAAAAGAAGGGGCGAAAAGGAACCTCCGGTTATAATTCACATCGATCCCGGCATCGCCTTCGGTACCGGAAAGCACGAGACTACCCAGCTCTGCATCAGAGAGCTTCGGAACCTCATAACGGTAGGCGACAGGGTTCTGGACGTGGGTACCGGCTCGGGAGTACTTTCAATGCTGGCCTTTAAGTTCGGGGCCGGACAGGTCATGGCAACTGACCTTGATGAGGCGGCAATATCTTCCTGCGACGACAACCTTAAGAGGAACTGCCTTGAGGATGCTGATTTTAAGCTCATCATCGGAAACATCATTGACGACAAAAAGGTACAGGATGAAGCCGGCTATGACTGCTATGATGTGGTGGTGGCAAACATCCTTGCGGATGTGCTCATACCCCTGACCCCCGTGGCGGCAGCTGCCCTGAAAAAGGGCGGAAGTTTCATCACCTCGGGCATAATCGAGGGCCGTGAGGGTGATGTTGAGGAGGCCATGAGACAGGCAGGGCTCCACGGCATAGAGACCAGGGCCATGGGCGAGTGGCGTCTGGTAGTGGGCAGGAAATAGAGGATGCACAGATTTTTCGTTTCCCAGAGCAACATAGACGTGGCCGGCAGACGTGTAGTGATCACCGGCGACGACGTGAACCATATAAAAAATGTCCTCAGGCTGAAGAGCGGAGAAGAGCTTGACGCCTGCGCAGAGGACGGCAAGATATACCGCTGCATTATAGAGAGTGTGGAGCGTGAGCTTGTGGTCTGTTCCCTAAGTTTTATCAAGGAGGCAGACTGCGAGCTTTGTTGCGGTATTTATCTGTTTCAGGGGCTTCCCAAGGGCGACAAGATGGATCTTATCGTCCAGAAGGCCGTGGAGCTGGGGGTCAAAGAGATAATCCCCGTAGAGTGCGCCAGGTCCGTGGTGAAGCTCGACGATAAAAAAGCCGCCAAAAAACAGGAGCGATGGCAGCAGATCGCAAAGGGTGCGGCGGAGCAGGCCGGACGGGCTTATGTTCCACAGGTAAAAATGCCCGTCACCATGAAGGAGGCCGCCGCTATGGCTTCCGGCGCGGACGTAAAGCTCATACCCTACGAGATGGCTTCATCCCAGGGTCACGGCATGGATGAAACGAGAGCTATATTTTCCGCGCTCAAGCCGGGACAGGATATAGCGGTTTTCATAGGGCCGGAGGGAGGCTTTGAAGATTCGGAAGTGGAGCTTTGCGGATCCTCCGGTATAGAAAAGATAACCCTGGGCCGCAGGATACTCAGGACGGAGACGGCGGGACTTACGGTGCTGTCGTGGATAGTCCTGATGCTGGAGGGCCGTGAGGAACAGTAAATGATATGCTATTTGGACAACAGTGCCACTACGAAGGTATGCGAAGAGGCCTTAGAGGCGGCGCTTAAGGTTATGAAGGAGGGCTTCGGCAATCCCAGCAGCATGCACAGCATGGGATTTGAAGCCGAACAAACAGTCAATAAAAGCGCAGAGTGCCTCGCCGGCATCCTCGGGTGCGACAGAGGCGAGATAGTTTTCACCTCGGGAGGCACCGAGAGCGATAACCTGGCGATAATAGGCGCAAGCCTTGCCGCATCCCGCAGGGGAAAGCATGTGATCACCACCAGGATAGAGCATCCAGCCGTACGCCGTCCCTTTGAATACCTGGAAAAACAGGGATTTGAAGTGACATATCTGGGGGTGGATCCCGAGGGAGTGGTATCCTGCGACGAGCTGGAAAATGCCCTCAGGGATGACACGGTGCTGGTGTCAGTGATGCATGTGAACAACGAGATCGGGTCGGTCCAGCCTCTTAAGGAGCTGGGAGCCATCATTAAGAAAAAGAACCCCGGCTGTCTTTTCCATGTGGACGACGTGCAGGGCTTCACAAAGCTTAAGATGTCACCCCGGTCCATGAACATAGATCTTTTATCGGTTTCCGGTCACAAGATCCATGCCCCCAAGGGCACGGGTTTTCTCTATGTAAAAAAGGGGACCCGCCTGGAACCTCTGATGCTTGGAGGCGGACAGCAGGGAGGCCTTAGGTCGGGCACCGAGAACGTACCGGGGATAGCGGCCATGGCCGCATCGGCAAAGATGCTCTGCGACAAGGGTGAAGAGGACCGGGCAGCTCTTTACGAACTGCGAAAGGATTTTGTCCTCGGCCTTTCGGACATTGAGGATATAAAGATAAACGGAGCCGGAAGCCTTGAGCATTACCAAAACGGAAACGCGGATGAGGAGAGGTTCGCGCCTCACATAATATCCCTTTCCGTTAAGTCAGTAAGGGCAGAGGTTCTGCTCCATTCCCTTGAGGAGGCGGATATATTTGTTTCCGCAGGATCCGCCTGTTCCTCGCACAAACGCGCTCCCAGCGAAGTGCTGACGGCCATAGGTCTTGAAAAGGACCTGCTGGGATCCACAGTCAGGTTTTCCATGAGCCGTTACACCACAAAAGAGGAGCTTTGCGCGGCATCTCAAAAGCTCCACGAGATAATACCCGCTTTGAGGAGATTCGTCAGAAGATGAGATTTGACAGTTACCTGATAAAATATGCAGAGATAGGAGTCAAGGGCAAGAACAGATACCTTTTTGAGGATGCCCTTGTGAAGCAGATAAGATATTCCCTGAGAAGGACAGAGGGAGAGTTCAACGTTTATAAATTCCAGGGAAGAGTAATGGTGGAGTGCTCCGGCGATTTCGACAATGACAGCGTGTGCGACGCCCTGTCACACGTGTTCGGAATAGTGGGCATATGTCCCGTTCTGGTAAAGGAGCTCACGGATTACGAGACCCTGAAAAAGGACGTGGCTCTCTACATGAAGGAAGTATACGCCGGTGAGACCATCACCTTTAAGTCCTATGCCCGCAGAATAGACAAAAACTATCCCGTGCTATCACCCCAGATGAACCGGGATTTCGGAGAGGCTGTCCTTGCCGAGATGGATAACGCATCCGTGGATGTACACGATCCTCAGGTGACCCTCAGCGTTGAGATAAGAGACAAGGCCTATATCTACTCAAAGGTTCTGCCCGGTCCCGGAGGTATGCCCGTGGGCACCGCAGGAAAGGCCATGCTGCTTTTGTCCGGAGGTATAGATTCACCGGTGGCGGGATACATGATAGGAAAGAGGGGCGTTACCATAGACGCGGTCTATTTCCACGCACCGCCCTACACCTCGGAGAGAGCAAAGCAGAAGGTCATAGACCTGGCATCTCTGGTGGCTTCCTACACCGGTCCCATAAATCTGCATGTGATCAATTTTACGGATATACAGCTCTACATATACGAGACCTGTCCTCATGATCAGCTCACCATAATCATGAGGCGTTACATGATGCGCATTGCCGAGACCCTGGCCCTTCAGAGTGAGTGCCTGGGACTCATCACCGGCGAGAGCATCGGGCAGGTGGCTTCGCAGACAATGCAGTCACTGATGGTAACGGGAGAGGTCTGCACCCTTCCGGTATACAGGCCCTGCATAGGCATGGACAAACAGGAGATAATCGACATCTCCGAAAAGATAGGCACCTATGAGACCTCCATCCTTCCCTACGAGGACTGCTGCACTATTTTTGTGGCAAAGCATCCGGTTACAAAGCCGACCCTGAAGGGCACCCTGATCAGCGAGCAGAAGCTCTCCGAAAAGATCGATGACCTGGTAAGGACCGCCCTGGAAACCGACGAGGTCATCAGGGTAGCCGCGCGATAACAGATGAAGATTACAAGGAACAAGATACTTTTCTTATACGGAGCCGCTCTGGGGATAGCAGTATTTCTGTGGATCTACGGAGCGGGAGTGCTGGATGTCACCGCGGACGCCTGGATATTCAAGTCCGACATCGATCTGCGCCAGCATTACCTGGGCTGGATGGCCTTCAGGAACAGCGCTCTTTCCTTCCCCTTCGGCCTGATCGATAAGCTTTCCTATCCCCATGAGATATCGATAGTCTATACTGATTCCATACCCCTTGCGGCCCTGTTTTTCAGGCTGATATCACAGCTGCTGCCCGCAACCTTCCAGTACTTTGGGCTTTATGCGCTGCTGTGCTTTATTCTGACCGGGGGGATGGCTGCTCTGGTTCTGGGGCGCCTCAGCGAGGGCTATGCCCTTCCCATGCTCATGGCCCCCTGCTTTCTTTTGTCTTATCCCATGCTTCAGAGGACCTTTTATCACACCTCACTTTCTTCCCAGTGGATCATACTTCTGTGCTTTGAACTCTGGCTTTCGGGGAGGGCGAAAAAAAGCCCGTTGCAAAGAGGAATTATCTGGACAGCGCTGGGGGTGCTCTGCGCAGGCATACATCTTTATTTCCTGCCCATTACCCTCTGTATCATGTGTGCCTCCCTGCTTGAGGAGTGTATGGTGAATAAAAAAGCAGGGGCATCCTGCGTGATCCTTCCCTTGCTGATGATGCTCGGAGCCCTGCTGACCCTTGCCGCCTTCGGAGCCTTCAGGATCTCCGGTTCCGGGGATTACTGGGTAGGGGATTTTACCATGAACCTCAACAGCTTCTTTAACTCTCTGGGAAAAACCGCCTTTTTAAAAGGCCTTCCCCTTTGGGGAGAGATGCAGTTTGAGGGTGCCGTGTACCTGGGAATGGGACTGCTGGTGATGCTTCTTTGCTGCATCATAATTTTGTTCCTAAGGCTGAAAAAGGAAGGGCTTAAGACAGCGCTTAAAGGCCATCCCCGAAGGATATCCATGCTGGCGGCGGCCCTTATCTTTCTGACGGTGTCGGTGCTTCCCACGGTGACCTTCGGCGATAAACTCCTGCTGAGGCTTCCCTATACAGAGACCATGAACAGGGTCATAGGGATCTTCCGTTCAAACGGACGCTTTGCCTGGGGACTGATGTACATTCTGATCTTTGCAATGGCCCTGCTCCTTGGGAAGGTTAAAAAAAGAGGCATTGTCATAGCACTGGCAGGGATATGTCTGATACTTCAGGCTGTGGACTACGGCCCGTGGATAAGGGAAAAGCAGCAGAAATATTCCGAGCTTCCCCCTACCTACAACACGGTGTGGGATGAGATATCACTGCCGGAGGGTTACAAAGGCTTTGTGATGTTTGAAAAGGACAACACCTTCAGGATGGGTACCGCCTTTTATGCAATGAAGCACGGCATGACGGTGAGCAATTTCTATTTTGCAAGGGACATCAGCGCCCTCACCGACGCATCGGAGGAAGAGTATAAGGCGGAGATCCTTTCGGGAAATGCCGATGAAGGAATGGTATATGTGCTGGATCGGGAAACCTATGAGGAACTGAAGGACACGGGACTTCATTTTTATAAAACAAGGAAATGCGCCTTTGGCGTGAAGACTCCTATTGTGGGTATGGAGGAACTGAAGGACTCGGATCTGGATGAGATAAAGTGGAGAGAAAAGAATAAATAGGATAAAAAAAGCGGCCGCTAAATGCGGCCGCAGGGGAAACCCGATCAAACTTCGTAAGGCTTGATGACGTCGAGAACCTCTTTTGCATCATCCTCTGCGTGGATGTTGAGGTCTATGGGTTTTGACAGGTCAAGGGAAAAGATTCCCATGATAGACTTTGCATCTATGACATAACGACCTGATACAAGATCGAAATCGTACTCAAACTTGGTAATGTCATTAACGAAGCTCTTTACCTTATCGATGGAATTCAAAGATATCTTTACTGTCTTCATCGTGTCCTCCTTTACAAAATACAACTATAATAAGCGTGTGCGCTCTGATAAATCATAAGAGTAAGGGTGAAAAATGTCAAGTATATCTTCAAAAAAAGTGGCCGTATACTCCCTTGGCTGCAAGGTAAATTCATATGAGACGGAAGTCATGGTACAGAAGCTCAAAGATGCGGGATGCATCCTCGTTCCCTTTGAGGAAGAAGCCGATATCTATGTGGTCAACACCTGCTCCGTCACCAACATCGCCGACAGGAAATCAAGGCAGATGCTCCACAGAGCCAGGAAACAGAATCCTGAGGCACTGATAGCCGCGGTGGGCTGTTATGTCCAGGGCAGGGAGCCGGAGGAGGTACTGTCCGACGGAGTGGATCTGGTGATCGGAAATGAAGGCAAGGCCGATATCGTCACCCTTCTGGAGGAGTGTCTGGAAAAGGGTTACCACGGAACCCTCTGCGATATATCAAAGGTTACGGGCTGCGAGGAGATGGAGCTTCTGACCACCGATGAGCACACCAGAGCATATATAAAGATCGAGGACGGATGCAACCAGTTCTGCTCCTACTGCATCATACCCTATGTCAGGGGACGGGTCCGCAGCAGAAGGCCCGAAGAGATCATAAAGGAAGTAAGAGCCCTGGCCGAAAAAGACTACTGCGAGATAGTGCTCACGGGGATAAACATGAGTGCCTACGGCACTGACCTTGGGGATACGGATCTTCTTGATCTGGTGGAAAGACTGGCGGACATAGAGGGCATCAGCAGGATCCGCATCAGTTCTTTGGAGCCCAGGATAGTGACACCGGAGTTTTCAAAGAGGCTGGCGGGGATAAAGAAGGTCTGCCCTCATTTTCATCTTTCCCTTCAGTCCGGCTGTGACAGGACCTTAAAGCGTATGAACAGGCATTATGACTCCGGCGAGTATGCCGGGGTGGCGGAGAGGCTTCGCCGTGACTTTTTCCGGGAAAGGGGGGCTTATCCCGCCCTTACCACCGATGTGATAGTGGGCTTCCCCGGGGAGACCGAGGAGGATTTCAAAGAGTGCGTCCGCTTCGTGGACGGCATAGGATTTTTTGAGACCCATATCTTTAAATACTCTCCCAGAAAGGGCACAGTGGCCGCAAAGCTGGGAGATAAGCTGACGGAAAAGGAGAAGACCGCAAGAAGCCGGGTATTGCTTGACCTGGGTGAAAAGAATCGGGATGCCTATACGAAGCAGCTTACAAAAAACAGGGAATACCTGCCGGAGCTTTTGGTGGAGGAACATATATTTATAGACGGAAAAGACCTTCAGGTGGGGCATACCGGTGAGTATATCAAGGCTGCCGTTATATCCCGTGAGGACCTGGTGGGAAGGATCGTAAAAGGCCACCTCACCCCCACCGAGTACAGGGATGGCGGCCGCGAGATCTGCATGATGGAAGATTTTGAGATCGTGAAGTGAAAGGTTGATATTTAAGAGTAAAGAGCGGTCATGGCAAAGAAGAGAAAAGTAACAACAGGATATAAACAGGCGAATTTTTTAATGATAACGGCAGGCTGTATGCTGCTGCTGTATCTCTATCTCATTTTATGTCTGTATCCCTTTCTGATAAAGCCCGGATATGCCGAAACAACCGATGTAAAGTACGGATTTCTGATCGCACTTTCCTACGGCTTTAAGGTCGGATCCCTGCACATACCCACCTTTATACCGCTGTCTCTTCTTTGTATGATCGCGGGTACGGCTCTTTACATCAAAAGATCCGGAAAAGGGATGAAAGTCTTTGTAAAGTCTCTTCGTTTTTCGTCAACGGATATAATGGTGGCTCTCTATGCAATCTTTGTGATCGTATCCGCCATTGTTTCCCACCACAGGGATTATGTGCTTTGGGGGATGGAGCTGTCGAATATGGGGCTTGCCGCTCAGTTCATGTTCATCTATATCTACTTCATAACCTCGAGATTATTTGACATGGATGAACTTAAAGTTCTTGTGTACGCTACTCTCATTGCGTCGTCTGTGGTCTTTGTCATAGGTATACTGCAGAGGTTCGGCTTTGACATATTTGATCTGTATCACGGCCTGGAGAATAAACTGTTTATCTCAACCATAGGACAGCATACCTATTTTTCCGCATATCTGATCCTGTTTTTTATGCTGGGGGTGTACGCGCTTTGGCTGTCGGACCGGGGGTCTCCCATGTACAAAGCAGCCGTGGCACATCTTGTCATAGCATCCTGTCTTCCCTGTATCCTGAACGCTGACATGATCTTTTCCGGGCTTTTCATGGCTCTTTCCTTTCTCTTTGTCCTGTCCTTTGAGAGCGTGGAAAGGATGAGGGCTTTCCTTGAGATAGCTCTGATCATGCTGCTTACCTGGCGGGTCATAGGCATCGTCTGGTATTTCGCAAAACCGGAATTCCGTCTGGAGCCGCTGCCTAAATTCATTATGCAGTCACCCCTTTTCTGGATACCTGTAGTATTCCTGGTGCTCCTTTACGTGTTCATACAAAGAAAGGCAAAAGAGAAGAACGGATTCAACATGATGGGATACCGCCGTATCGGATACCTGTATGCGGGTCTGGTGGGACTTATCATAATTGCACTCACGGTCTATATAATCCTGAATACTGCCGGGATCCTTCCGGAAAAACTTAGGAGCGATGCGAACTATCTGCTTTTTGATCCCTTTTGGGGGAACGGAAGAGGAGCGATCTGGCATGACTCGGTGATGTCATTTCTCGGGGAGCTGAAAAACTCTCCGCTGACGGCGATATTCGGAGCCGGACCGGATCAGTTCTTTTTCGTTTTGGATGAGTATGTACATGACTGGCTGATCATATACACGGATAAGCTTGCACTATATGCACATAACGAATGGCTGAATGCCTTTATGTGCTACGGAGTGTTCGGAGGCGCGGCATACCTGGGGATCTTTTTGTCCGCGGTGATACGCTTTGTGAAAAACCGTAATGCAGCTCCTGTGGCGCTCGGCGCGGCCCTCATCATAGTGGCTTATCTGGCACATCAGATGTTCGGCTACCAGCAGTACATCAGCACGCCCTATATCTTTATGATCCTTGGTGTCGGAGAGCAGGCGGTAAGGGAGAGAAACCGCGGGTTTTCTTGATTTTGCACAGGTGTTTTGCTATACTAACCGGGAATATTGCCGTTTTTTATCTGGTTTCTTCGTTCTTTTTTTATAAAACGATGGGAGGAAAAATATGCGTCACGATCCTGAAAAAAATACGCAACCCAAGGTAAGGTTATTAAAGGTTCTGCTGAACTTTATACTTTCGGCGGCCATGGTATTGGGCACCATCCCCTGTGAGCCCTTTCTGATGACTGCAAACGCAGAGACGGAAAAGACCATTTCAGGCCTTGGAACAGCCGGTATCCTGTCTCGTCACATGGAGTCCCTAGGCTCTGAAGACGATTGGAACGGGAGTTATGTGTATTTCGGAAAATATAATAATCAGCCCGTGAGGTACAGGGTTCTGAGTGCGCTAGATAAAGAACTGCTTCTGGACTGTGATACAGTGTTGTTTACCGATACTTTTAGCGATACTGTCTCAGAGAATAATTGGGAGAACAGTACTCTCAGAGCAAAGCTGAACGGTGAAGGCTTTTACGATGCTCCCGGGGTATTCACGGATGCTGAGAAAGCAGTCATCAAGGACTATTATCCCGCCGATGGGGACGAAGGCATTATTCCCTCAGACTATAATACAGTTACAGTACCGGTGGGCGACCGGATCTTTCTTCTGGATGTGAAACAGGCAACCTGTCAAAAATATGGGTATCTCAAAGCAGAGGGGAACGCGTATTCTCGTAGTAAAATGGATATTTACGGAAATGAATCAACGTGGTGGCTCAGGTCCGGAAGCAAACTAAAACAGAGCATTAATGAAGAAGAAGTAGCCTGTGCAGGTGCTGTGAGAAAAGAGGGTGATATGTTTGCAGCAGCTGTGACCGAAGATCACGGCGTAAGTCCCGCTTTTAACTTAAAAAAGCAGGCTGTCATTTTCTCATCCCTGATCGGAGGAGACGACGGACGGCCGGGATCGGAGTACAAGCTCACGGTAAAGGACGACGGACTGTCCGTTTCGCCTGCTGTTATTGAAAAGGATAATGATAATAAGTTCACCGTAGCCTATTCGATAACGGATGAAAGCGAAAGCGCTGACCCTACACAGATATCGGTGCTTGTGACAAAAAATTACACCTGGAATAATGACTGGGGTTGGGATAGTAATAAATCTTATCTTCAGTATACAAAACTGGACATTGAGGAATTCGGACAGTCAGGTACGGGTACCTTTACCCTGGATCCCTCGATAGAAGGAACCTGGGGAAAGGACTACCATGTTTACATTCTTGCGGAGGATGTAAACGACACATATGAGACCGATTACGCCAGCGCGCCGGTGGAGGTCAAGGTCAATATGGTTGAGGCCTTGGCAAAGGATGTGGAGTGTACCTATGACGGAAAACCCCATGGTATCCATGTTGAACTCAACGGTATTGTGGACGGAGTGACCGTCAAGTACGGACTGTCCGCAAACAGCTGTACCTACGATGAAAGTCCCACCATCACAAGCGCTTCCGAAAGTCCGAAGAAGATATATTATAAGGCTTCAAGGGATGGATATCTTACCGCATCAGGCTCGGCAACCGTGAAGATAGACAAGGCAAAGCTTGTTGTCAGTGGATTGAACACTAGTATCAAATATGGTGATCCTCCGACGAGCAATGGTGTGAAATACGGTGGAAAATATAGCTTTGTTAACGGTGAAGACGAGTCGGTCCTTGGGGGAAAACTTGAGTATGATTACACATACACGAGATATGATGCTCCCGGAAGTTACCGGATCACACCAAAGGGACTGACATCGTATAATTATGACATCCAATATACTCGAGGCATGCTGTATGTTGAAATGGGCGATCCTAAGACTGTCTCCGGGAATGCAATATACGGGCATTCGGGGACGGTGGAGCTTAAGGATCTTCTTATGCCCCGTTGCGTCCTGAATGCAGGGTCATTGGCGGGAGTTTATGACCCGGATGAAGTATTGGACGGACAACCTTCCTTAAGCGAAAACGTCTTAAGCTATAAATTCAAGAACGATCCCCAAAATGTGGGGAAGAAAGCCCGGGTAGTCATTTATGTAAAACACTCGGATGGCGGTGGTAGGGTATATAGTATCAATGTCGATCTTGAGGTCACAGCCTGCGGCCATTCCGAAAAAACGCTTGTAGAGGGTACATCCAGGGCGGCTACCTGCAAGCAGGAGGGCTATGAAGGCGATTATAAATGCTCCGACTGCGGCGTTGTTTTTGAGGGGCAGAATATCCCCATCGATAAGGACAACCATGACTTTGATATGGAGAACGGAGTTGTTACAAAGGAACCTACGGCGCTGACAAAGGGTGAGCATACCTACACCTGCAGACGCTGCGGCGCTCAAAAGGTGATAGCGGATATTCCCTGCTCTGAAGAAGGGGGAGTTGATCCGTCAAACACTGAGGTTGACCCCAGGGAGGCAGACCTTCGGGAAGAGCTTGAGGGCCTTGGCAGTGATGTGCCCCTCAAGGTAGATCAAAAGAAGGATGAAGACGGAAACGTGGTTGAGGAGACCGTCACCATAGGTGGCCGGGAGGTCTCAAAGGTCGTAACGGATCCCGAAAGCGGCAAGGAAACCGTGGTATCCAAGGTGTGGATCAGCGGCCTTGAAGATTCCTATACCTACACGGGAGCTGCCATCAGACCTTCCTTCAATGTATATGACGGCCTGAGAAAGCTTACCGAAAAGACGGATTATACCGTAAGCTGGAAGAAGAACAAGGATGCAGGCACGGGCACAGCTACCGTGAAGTTCAAGGGAAATTATAAGGATTCGAAGAGCGAGACGGTATCCTTTAAGATCGACCCTGCGGTGCTGGGTAAGGATATCATAGCCCATGAGATCGGAGTGGCCGCAAAGAGCAAGGGCTCCGTTAAGGTTTCACCTGTATTGACCTGGGCCGGGACCGGAAAGAGTGTGAGCAGCAAGTATTTTGAGATCACGCCTTCTACCGTGACAGGCGAGGGAACCACAGAGGCCATCATCAATGTAAAGAACGGTCAGAAAAACTTTACCGGAACAGCCACGGTTCTTGTAAAGGCCGTAGGCGATAAGAATAAGCTGCTCTCGAGTGCAAAGGTCAAGTTCGATCCTAAGTCCTATTCCTACAGCGGAATGCCCATCGAGCCGAAATACTCCCTTTCCATAGGGGCCAAAACTCTTACTGAGGGCACGGATTACAGGCGGGTCGGCATCACCGGAAATACAAACCCGGGAACGGCAACTGTCATCTTTGAGGCAGTGAGCGGAAATGCCGCCGGCTATGTGGGAAGCAAAACCGCCACCTTCAAGATAAGCGGAAAGAAAGAACTCAAAGAGGGAGCATCCTTTACCTTTATCTGCCCTGACAGCGTACCCTATGCAAAGGGCGGTGCAAAGGCTTTGGTTACGGTTTCGGATAATGATATCCACACGATCCTCAGGGAAGGAAAGGACTACACCCTTTCATACTCAAAGAACAAGTCCGTGACAGGCGGTTCGAAGACTGCCGAGGTAAAAGTAAAGGGCAAGGGAGATTATAAGGGCACCGTAACGCTTAGATATGCCATAGACCGTCAGAGCCTGAGTGCAAACGGGATCGTCATCTCGGCAGAGGATCAGTTTGCCACAAAGGATAAGCTCAAGGCTCCGAAGATCACCATCACAGACGTGGACGGAAAGAAGCTCGCGGCGAATAAGGATTACACCGTAGGCACTCCCGACACCTCCGATCCGGCAAATACTGACACAAAGGGTATCGTATCTGTGACAGTAACCGGAAAGGGTGCGTATGAGGCCGAAACACTCACTGTGACCTACCGTTACGAAGACAAGACCTTGAATATAGGCAAGGCTAAGATCGCAAAGAAGATCGATGACCAGCCCTTCACCGGTAATGCGGTAAAACTTTCAAAGTCGGACCTCACGGGAGTGCTCAGCGCCAACGGAAGAACCCTTGTACCGGGAAGTGATTTCACAGTCACGGGCTATACAAACAATATCAAGAAGGGTACCGCAAAGGTAACCGTAAAGGGTATCGGTGAGTTTGCAGGCACCAAGACTCTCTCCTTCAAGATCGTGCAGAGAAGTGTGGACTACAGCGGTGCAATAAAAGGAGGGGCTAAGACCGCCGCTTCCCTCCCGGGAGGATTTTGATGTCTTCTTTGGAAAAGGATAAGAGATCGATACTGGTCACCGGCGGCTGCGGAATGATAGGCTCCAATCTTGTCAGGAGACTTGTCAGGGACGGATGGGATGTTTCCGTAGTTGATGATCTGTGGCGTGGAAGGGTCGAGTATCTGTATGATGATGACGGAAAACCCCTTATCGATCTTGAGACTAAGTTTTATAAGCTTGACCTGTGTGACCCTGCAGCCTGCGAGAAGGTGATCGGAAAAACGGACTACATCGTTCACCTTGCCGCAAGGGTGGCGGGGATAGAGTATGTATTCGAAAATCAGGGTGAGATCTTCAGGATCAATAATCTTATAAACTCAAATGTTTTCCATGCGGCAAGAAAAGCCGGCAGGGATAAGATAAAAGGACTGATATATGTGGGGACGGCCTGCAGCTTTCCGTGGACCAGGCAGAATACCCTGGATCCAAAGCCCCTGAGAGAGGATGAACTTTTCCCCGCATACCCCGAGTCCGCGTACGGATGGAGCAAGCTTATGGGGCAGCTGGAGGCGGATTACCTGGAAAAGGAGACGGGGATCCCCTGCTGCACACTGATACTTCACAATGCATACGGAACCCCCACCGATTACGGTGACAGAAGTCAGGTAATACCGGCCCTGATACGCAAAGCCGTTAATTTTCCCAAAGAAGAATTTGTGGTAATGGGAAACGGAGAACAGGAAAGAGCGTTTATCCATGTGGACGACATAACGGAGGCTTTTGTGCTGGCGCTGGAAAAAGGATGGGGACAGGGATGTATTCAGATCGGTCCTTCCCACTGTACCGGCATAAGGGAGGTTGCCGGGATCGTAGTCGATATTTCCGGCAAGAGTATAGAGCCCCGTTTTGACTTATCAAAGCCCGAGGGCAATAAGGCAAGGTGCGCGGACTATTCAAAAGCCGAGAGGATACTGGGCTGGGAACCGAAGGTCGGACTGGAAGAGGGGCTCGCCCGGTGTTATGAATGGATCGAAAGAAGCATTAGGAATGATGGAGTAAAGCGCGATGCTTAAATCCGGTAAAAGAAAGCGCCTGTTGCTTATATCAACAAGGATCTTCTGGCCCGCGGACGTCGGTCATAAGATCCTTTTGTATAATTACTGCAAGGGTCTGTACGATCAATATAATTATGATATCTATGTCTATTCTTTTTTGGAACAGGGTCAGAGCTATTTTGAAGAAGACAGGCCGTATTTCATAAAAAGGGTGTTCCTTGCAAAGCATCCGGATCATCTGCAGAAGGCCGGAAATATAGTCAGGCATTCTCTTGCGGGAAGAAACCGATGGTCATTCCAAAGCTCATTGTACTATAGCGGATATAATCAGAGGAGGATAGAAGAACTGGTCCGCAGAATGAAACCGGATGCGGTGATGGTGGACCTTGTCCGGTTATCAAGGTATTACCCGGCCCTCAAAGATTTTGACGGCCTGAAGACCATCTTTATGGAGGATGCCCTGTCGAAGCGCTATATACGCCAGCTCAGGGCGGTCCGCAATGATTCGGGGATAGGCGGAAGATACGAAAGATTTCTGCCCGGGTGGATCAGAAGAGTCATCAATTCCCGGTTCTTAAAGAACCTCATACTTAAGGAGGAGAGCAGGCGCCTTTTGACGGAGGAGCCGGAGGCGGCCCGGAACTTTGACGCCCTGATATATGTCAATAAGTTCGAGGCCGCGGATATGAACAAACGATCCGGGAAAAACAACGCCTACACCGTCACCATGGGGGCCGACTGCGACTACTTCGGAGAAGATATACAGGCGGAAAAGGTTCCCGGCACCCTTTCTTTTGTGGGAAATATGACAGTGGCTGCAAACGCCGACTCGGTGAGGATGATCATGGACAATATCATGCCCCTTATCCCAAGCAGGCCGGTGATCCACTTTATAGGCGAGGTTCCCGATTCACTGAGGGAAGAGTACAGGGACGATCCGAGGTGCGTTTTTGAGGGTGTGGTGGATGACATCAGGAAGTATGTGAAGTCGACCATGGTGGTACTGTGCCCCGTCGCATACGGGACCGGTGTGAAAACGAAGACCATCGAGGGTATGGCAATGTCAATGCCTGTTGTGACCAATTATCTGGGTATCGACGGCCTGTCGGCAGAGGTCGGAAAGGACCTGCTTATGAGTGATGACTTTAAGGAAATGGCCGATATGGTGGAAATGCTTTTGCACGATGAAGGCAGGAGGCTTGAACTGGGGCGAAACGGCCATGAGTACGCGAAAAGGATGCACCGCTGGGAGGATATATACAAGGTCTTCGGTGAAATAGGATTTTGAGAATGTGATGAATATCTATATCGATTATACGACGGTAGAGGATCTTGAAAAAGATATAGGCAAGTATACCGGCGCCGGCAATTACACAAGAAATCTGGTCCCGGCTCTGATCCAAAAGGGTGCAGACGTTAAATTTCCGGTACATAAGGACTTTGTTCCCGGGAAAGCCTTTGAAAAGGAAATGATGGGGGATGAGAAAGCTTTGGTGAGGACCGAAGATATCACTTCCCTTTCATTTTCAAAGGGTGACATTTTGCTTTTGCCGGCGGTGACCGGAAGGATCCTGGCAAAGGCACAGAGTATCAGGAAGAAAAGCGACGGCGTGAAGATCTATGCCGTCATTCATGACAGACAGCACAATATTTCCCGCTTTGATCCCATGGACAGGTATTTTGAGGAGGGGATCTTCAGGTTTGGGCCTGTTTTATTTGCACGATATGTGATAAAAAAACTGGTATATAACTGTCTTTATCCCGGATGGATAAGCTGTGTGGATAAGGTTTTTACGGTATCGAATCATACACTTCAGGCACTGGATCATAAAAACCTGAAGAGGATAACATATCTGTACCAGTCCTCATCCGTAACCCAAACCGCTCCGGTAAAGATCCCGGGATCGGAGGATATGGGGGAGTATATCCTCTTTGTCAGCGGAGGAAGGCCGGAGAAGAATCTGGGAAGAGGCCTGCTGGCTTTCAGGGATTTCTGCGATATGAAGGATACAGCCTGCAGGCTGTGCGTAACGGGGATAGACCGGGAAAAACTGTACTATATCGCGGGGCGGCTGAAGCTTTCACGTGAGTTCGTGGACCGCCGTGTGATCTCATATGATTACGTGGACACGGGTGAGCTGGTTTGGCTTTATAAAAATTGCAGATACCTTCTTTTCCTGTCAAAGGGAGAGGGCTTCGGACTGCCGGTGCTTGAGGCGGTTCAGCTGGGAAAGACGGTTCTGTGTTCGCGGCAGTCGGCCGTGCCCGAGGTGGCCGGGAGCATCCTTTATTATGTGGATGCATTTAATGTATCTTCCATAAGGGATGGCATGCTGTATCTCAGTGATGACAAAAACCTCCTGTACAGGGAAGAGCTTGTTGAAAAAAAGAGGAAGATCATAGAAGCACAGACGGAACTGGACAAGCAGGTTCTGGCAGATGAGACTATCGGAGGATGAAGGACTTAAGGTGACCGGAAAGATATTGGACAAAGTCGTGCTTGCAGCACTCATAGCGCAGATAGCCTTTATCATGCTGATGAATATCTTTCGGGCGGATACCATCATCGATTTTGATTCCTCCAGCATCTATATGCATGAGATGGAGATGGGAAGCCAGGGAAGGATCTTCCCTGCGGAGTACAGCTACCAGGCGTCCATGGATCTGGACGGGGCAGCGGTTATTTCGGCTTTTTTGTACCGTGTAACGGGGAATATCTTTCTGTCCAGGGGTATAGCCAATAACCTGGTGGTGATCCTGTATATCTTTGCAGTCAGCTCGGTGCTGGCCGGTTTGCCCGTATCCAAAACATGGAAGAGATTCGGTGTTTTACTGTTTTTTATCCCCTACAGCGTGAACATTCTCGGGTACTGGCGGACTATGTTTACAGGCGGCGGTTTTTTTGCTTTCAGGGCATTGGTGCCAATTCTCATCATCAGTCTGATCCTTGATCTTAAACAGGGGAAGAGCTTTAAGGAATACGGGCCGAGGGCCATCCTTATGCTCTTCATTGTATTTCTCACGGGACTCAGCAGCGGAGCCTATGTGATGCTCTGCGCGGTATTTCCTCTGATCCTGTGGGAGGCAGTGAGAGCCTTTATGAAGGGGGATCACAGGGAACTTAGGTCAAAAAGGATGTTCCTTGGTTTGGCGGCGATCCTTGCCGCCGGAGTGGGAATGGCGGTGCAGAAGGCCGTGGGCTTTTCCTCTGCATCAGACAGCAAGGTCATCCTCACCTCAGATAAATGGACAGATGCGGTATTTGCAAGCTTTGCGGGCATATTCGAACTCTTCGGAGGCCTGACGGTCCATGAGAATGTAAGGCTGTTTTCCGCCGAAGGCCTGGGCACGGCGGTGGACTTTTTTGTCACCTGGGTATTGATCCTGGCGGTGGTTTATACGGTCATCAGCTGCATCAGGAAAAAAGAAATATCCGACATGAGGGGATATATATTTTCTCTCATGCTGGTAAATGCTGGGATGTTTTCCTTCCTGGATCTTAAGTACGGAGTCACCGTATTTGAGAGCAGGTACCATCTGATCCCCATGCTCCCCGCCTTCTTCCTGCTGGCGGAGATGATGGATGACATTTCAAAAGCCGGAAGGTTAAAGGCGATGCAGAGAACCACCCTTCAGGTGCTGACTCTTGTTCTCTTTATCCTGTCCATGATCTACGGCGATGCTCAGTGGGTCTATGCAAAGACTGCCCTTGGGTCCGGTAAGCTTAAGGAGCTTAACCGTATCATCGAAGACGAAGGTGTCACTACGGCGTTTGTGGTGGGAGAGGACAGCAAGGATCTGGGGAGGAAGCTCAGGGTCTACAGCAGGGACACCCATTACATAGTGGTAAACGACGGCGCCGAGTCGGCTTTTCGAACCACATGGGGAGGTACCACAAGGTACCTGGATAACTCCATGCAGAAGGGAAAGACAGCTGTCATCGCCACCCCGGAAAGCTATAAGACTCTGCCGGAGTACCTTGTTTCGGATATGAAATACCTGAGAGATTACGACGGTCTTGAGATATATACTGCGGATGAAAGCAGGTTTGACTGTGTGGGCGGTATCGTGGCCGAAAAGGATATGGTGGTGGACTTCCCTTATTCTCCGGGCTACTCTTTTGAAAACTCTGCCCTGTCAGGGGACGGTACGCTGATCATGAAAGATGGGGGAAGCCTAAACAGCGAATACCCCGCTGCCGCGGGAACCTGGGATTACACCCTGTATTACGCCATGCCGGAAACGGCCGGGGATGCCCTGGTGGAAGTTCGGGTCGGCGATAAGGAACCGGCGGTAACAAAGCTTGACCCTGCATCGGACAGTGCCGCGATCGAAGGCGTGGCCATGACCGAAGGAGAAAAGGTCAGCTTTACGGTAAGGGGATCCGAGGGCACCGAGATAAAAAGGATCGAGATCAGACGAAAAGGAGAAGCTCCGTGAAAATACTTGTATTCGCCGAGGTGTATTATCCAAATGTGATGGGCGGCGGAGAATTCTCGACAAAACAGATGGCGGAGGGCCTTTGTAAAAGGGGCCACGAGGTCGTTGTATATTGCCTGGGAAGTAAAGAGAGTGAAGAAGAGATAAAGGGAGTCCGTGTAAAAAGGAGATATATAAAGGGAGCAAGCGAGCACTTTCTGAGTCTTTGCAAGAACAACCTCATCCCGGATCCTTTTACCCGGTTTTCCAAGATAGTAAGAAAATGGGGGGATCTTTACCCTGACAGAAAAAGTTATGAAGAGTACAGGAAGATCATAATGAGGGAGAGACCGGATGCGGTGCACACGGTTTCCCCCATGTCATATCTGGGCCGTTTCAACCTTTGGAAGGCAGCATATGATCTGAAGATCCCCGTATCCCATGTCTGCAGGGCACCGGCGCTCCTGGAACTGGATTTTTTAAAGGGGAGGCTGGATGGCTATAACCGGCGAAGAAACGCCGCGGCTTCTTCCTTCCTGGCAGCCCTTGCGGCACCGTCACGCTATATGCTTAAGGCGCATAACATAGCAGGCATAAGGGGACGAAGCTTCAATGAGATCATATACAATGCGGTAGATATGAAGCCTGTTCCGGTCACCGAGGATCTTGCGAGCCAAAAGGATAACATGGTCCTCTACGCGGGAGAGCTCAGCGAGAAAAAGGGCATCCGTACTCTGATAGAGGCTATGGAGGGCCTTGAGGGCGTAAGGCTGCTTCTCATCGGAAGAGGAGATCTTGAGGCTGAGTTAAAGAGGGATGGCAGGGCAGAGCTTATCGGCTGGATGGAGAGGGAAGAGCTCTTTGGCTATATGAAAAAGGCAAAGGCCGTGATACTCCCCTCAAAGTGGAATGAGCCCTTCGGAAGGATCCTGATCGAAGCCATCTGCAGCGGAACCATAGCCATCGGAAGCGATAAGGGAGGGATTCCCGAGGTCCTTGACCACAGTGAGGATCACATTTTTAAAAGCGGCGATGCCGACGCTCTGCGAAGGCTTATCAAAAGGGTGATGAGCCTGTCTTCTTCGGAGTATGCGGAGGAGATTGGCAGACAGCAGCATATGGCATCCGTTTTTTCGGATGATATATATACAGACAACTGGGAGAGATTTTTTTTACAGCAAATGAGCTGACTTAAGATTATGAAAAGTATTGACGAAAAGATCGCGCTCTCCGAAGCGCAGTGGCGCAGATACAGATATGAGAAGGCGGGAATTCCCGAAACTGCCTTTCGTTTCGGAAGGGCAGTGGAAAAGGGGATCGGAAAAAGGGTGCGCTGCGTCTTCGGAAACATAAATCCGGGGATGAAAAGGACCGGATTTAAGGCCACCTATGATGAGAAGAAGGAAAACATAGTGGTCTCTCTCACAAGCACCGGAAGCAGGATAAAAAACATTTTTCCCACCCTGTATTCCCTTGCGCTTCAGAGCCGCAGGCCGGATCTTATCGTTCTATGGCTGGACAGGGGCGTTCATTACCCCGGGGGCGTTATATCACAGGTCAAAGCACTGGGTGTCACGGTGCGATATGTAAAGGATCTGGGACCCCATACGAAATACCACTATGCCTTCGCCGAATTCAAAAAGGATGTGGTCATCACGGTGGATGATGACATCATATACCACCGTAATATGATCAAAGAGCTGTACGCCGCATATCTGAAGCATCCGGGACAGGTAGTTGCAAGACGTGTACACAGGATGAGATTTGGCACCAATAAAAAGCCGGTAAGATACAGGGACTGGATATGGGAGTACAGGGACGCGGATGCTCCGGCCCACGACCTTTTTGCAACCGGTGTGGGAGGAGTGCTTTATCCCCCGGCGGTCATGGCGCTTGACTGCTGGAAGAGCACGGACTTTCTGAAGGTGTGCCCTAAGGCCGATGATATCTGGCTGAAATTCTGCGAGCTTAAAAGCGGCGTCAAGGTATGCGCCGTACGCAGGGCCGGCTTTCTTAAGGACAGTGTGAACTTAAGGACCTTAAAGCCGGGACTTTCGGCGTTCAACATAAACGCAGGAAGAAACGACAGGTACATGAGGTCCTGCGCAAAGTACTTCGGATTTACCGGTGATCTGTGCGAACGGATCCTCGGAGAATACTAAGGACATGGAAACAAGAACCCTTAATTCAAAACGGAATATCATAGCGGGAGGGCTTTGTAACTGCCTGCTTCCAGTGTTCGGACTTATCGTCAACGCTTCCGTTGTCCGCTGCTTAAGCGTGGAATACCTGGGCCTGGCGGGCACTTTTAACGCCGTGCTGCAGGTTCTGAACCTCGCCGAACTGGGGTTTTCCACCGCAATGACCGTAAATCTGTACAGGCCGCTGAAGGATGACGATGTTCCCGCGGTGCGGGGGATGCTGGGATATTTCAGAAGGGTATACCGGATCATAGGCCTGGTGATACTGGTTTTGGGAGTGATGGTCTGCCCCTTTCTGGGGAAGCTGGTAAAGGACTCCGGTAAGATCGGTGATAATATCATCATCCTGTATATTTTATTCCTGGTGAACAAGGCCATCACCTTCCTGCTCTACGCACACAAGGAAGCCCTGCTCAATGCACTGCAGCGCTTTGATATCATAAAGCTGGTCCATATCATTGCCTTCGCCGTCAAAAGCTGTCTTCAGATCCTGGCGGTGGTCGTTTTCAGGAATTTCTATTTCTTTGCCGCGGCGCTGATACTGGGAACCGTCCTGTACAATGTGGCTATGGACATCCTCTCCAAAAAGAAGTTCCCTCAGTATTATCCGGAAGGAAGTATCGATGACGAGTTAAAGCTTACGGTTAAGAGGCAGGTGGCGGGGCTGTCGGTTGCCAATGTGCTGGGAGTCAGCAGGGATTCCCTGAACTCGATACTCATCACCTCATTTTTCGGACTTTATATTGCCGGAAAGTATTCGAATTACTGCACGATCTATGACGCGGTGATAGGATTTTTCCTGGTGACCACAAAGGCGGTCATGGCCAGTATAGGCAACAGCATCGTGTCAGAGTCCGTGGAAAAGAACTACGAAAACCTCACCAAAATGGAGTTCTTACAGAATATCGTCACCACCGCATCCACCGCGTATCTGCTCTCTTTGTATCAGCCCTTCATGAAGGTGTGGATGGGAGAGGAGCTGTTGTTTCCCGATCCCGTGATGATAACCTTTGTACTGTATTTCTACATCAGGGCCATGAGCGAGGTCAGGAACGCTTATTTTTCCGCCCTGGGATACTGGTGGAAGGCAAAGTGGATATTTGTAACGGAGGCAGTGGTGGTCATAATCCTGATGGTGATCCTGGGCAGACTCCTGGGAGTGGCCGGGATCATCCTTGCGCCCTGTGTTTCCGTTCTGACCGTGAATTATATCGGTATCACAAACCTTATGTTCCGGGAGTATTTCAAAACCGGACCGGGGGAGTATTACCGTAACAGGGTAGTTTATACCGTTATCACCGTTTTGGTCAGTGCAGCCGCATGGAAGGTCTGCGATCTGGTGCCCTATGAGGGCATAGCGGGTATTGCGGTGAGACTCTTATCCTGCACCCTGGTACTGGCGATCATGATACCGGCCCTGATGTATCTGCTGAAGAGAGAGTACATGAAGGAGTCGGTCTCATTTGTCAGACAGATCATTACGGCAAAAAGGTAGTATGAACAGGATATTGATAAACGGAGACCGGACTTACCTCCCCATCGACGGGATGAACCGCTGGTTATCGGAGATGGTAAGAAGCCTGGACCTCCTTGAAAAGAAGGATAAATATGTGCTGGTGGTCCCCTCCGATGTTGACGGGGAATTCCATGACAGGATCAGGGATCTGAAAAGTATAGAGATCAGAAAAACCCTGCTGCCCCATTTCAGGCTCTGGACCTTTTTGTACATTGATCTGCCGGGGCTTATTCTCCGCCATATCACGGTAAATCCCGCCAACAGGAATTCCGTTTTCGGCGGCGGGATAAATGTGCTCCATGATATCATACCCTTGAAATACTATGGCGACCGGGGCAGTGGATATATGAAAAGGATCAAAAGGCTGATCGACACCTCGGATTGCCTGATAGTACCTTCGGAGCATGTACGGGACGATATAAAGAAGACCATGAAATGCGACAGAGAGATCTGCGTGATCCGCCTGGGCTGGCAGCATTATCCCGATATACCGGAGGATGAGGGGATATTTGACCGCTATCCCTGTCTTGAAAAGGGAGCCTATTATTTTACAATGTCGGGTATTTCGCCCCACAAGAATTTAAGATTTGTTTACGAGGCCGCCAAAAGGGAGGCGGACCGGATCTTTGTTATAGCCGGGGCCATGAACCGGGGCTATGGATATGAGCGTGAAGACCTTAAGAACCTGATATTTACGGGAAGGATCGGCGACAAGGAGGCTAAGGCCCTTATGACAGGCTGCAGGGCCTTTATTTTCCCGTCACAGTGCGAGGGAGCTGGGCTGCCGCCCCTGGAGGCTCTGTCCTGCAAGGTGCCGGTTCTGGCATCCGATATCGAAGTGATACATGAGTACTGCGGAGATTCGGTGCACTATTTTGATCCGAATGACTATGGAACCGATATTGAAGAGATCCTAAGGACAGAGGTTTCGGATCCCGGGGAAGCACTTGGGCGGTTGTCATGGGACAGGGCGGCACGGGAGCTGAAGGATATTATTGAGAATTGATGTCTGGGGCATATGCCCGGACATCGGGAGAAGGAGCGATCCGTTATGAAAAGAAATAACAGTCTAAAAGGAACCATCACCGGCGGACTATGCTGGGACAGGCTGACGATCAAGCGCATGAGCGATCCCCTGGCGCTGGAAAACTTCGGGTATAAGGTCTACTCCGAAAACGATGAGGACGGGATAATACAGGAGATCTTCCACCGGATAGGCACCGTTTCTAAAGAGTTTGTTGAGTTCGGCGTGGGAAACGGGCTGGAATGCAATTCCCATTATCTTTTGCACCGCGGGTGGCACGGCCTGTGGATAGAGGGCAGTAAGAGTCTCTGCAGGGAGATAGGCAGCAGGTTCAGACCTGTGATAAAGGACGGGCACCTTAAGCTGGTCGGTGCATTTATAACCCGCGAAAATATAGATGCCCTGATCGCCCGGAACAGAAACGTCCGAAAGGAAGGGGACGAGCCGGATCTTCTGAGCATAGACATCGACGGAAACGACTGGTACGTGTGGAAGGCTATAAGCTCCATAAAACCCAGGCTTGTCTGCATAGAGTACAACGGAAAGTTTCCTCCGGATCACAGCTGGAAGCAGGCCTATGATAAAAACCATGTATGGGACAGGTCCGACTGGCAGGGAGCTTCCCTAAAGGCAATGTATGAGCTTGGCCGGGAAAAGGGATACGTCCTCGTGGGAACGAATCTCACAGGCGCCAACGCATTTTTTGTAAGAGAGGATCTGTATTCGGGGGAAAAATTTGCCAATCTTCACACCCCGGAGGAACTGTACAATCCTTACAGAGGGGGGCTTAAGTTTAAAGCCCCGGGCCACGGGGCCAGATACTGCCTTGTGGGTCAGCAGGAAAACAGGGGGATACTGGATTATTACCCGGACAAGGCAGAGTACAGAAGGGCGGAATGCAAAAGAAAGATGGACAGAGTCCTTAAAGAGCTGAAGAAGAGGGTTTTCGGCCCACAAATTTGATTTATATCCCGTGCTATGCTATTATTATTGGTAATTGTGTCATAAAGGAGAGGTATGCATGAACGATTTCGGAACCACACAGTTTTTTGAGGTAGATACAGAGCCCGAAGCCAGTGTCAAGGAAGTTCTTGAGACTGTTTACGAGGCCCTTACCGAAAAGGGTTACAACCCCATAAACCAGATCGTAGGATATATCATGTCGGGGGATCCCACGTATATAACCAGCCACAACAATGCCCGCAGCCTCATTATGAAGGTTGAGCGCGACGAGCTGGTGGAAGAGCTTTTGACCGAGTATATCGATATCAACGGATGGAAATAGCATGAGCTGCGAAAGGATCCTGGGCCTTGATTTTGGCTCAAAGACAGTGGGGGTGGCCATCAGCGATCCCTTGGGACTTACGGCCCAGGGGCTTGAGATCGTGCGCCGCGAAAGAGAGAACAAGCTACGCAGGACCCTTGCCAGGATAGAAGAGATCATTGGAGAGTACGGCGTGACCCGGATAGTTCTGGGGCTGCCCAAAAATATGAACGGCACCGAGGGGCCCAGAGCCGCGGCCACCCGGGAGTTTGGCGAAAGCCTTGAGCGCAGGACGGGACTGCCCGTTACCCTGTGGGATGAAAGGCTTACCACCGTTGCCGCAGATAAGGCAATGGACGAAATGGAAATAAAGCATGAGGACCGACGCGAGTACGTGGATGAGATAGCGGCCATATTCATCCTTCAGGGGTACATGGATTCGGTCAAAATGAGAGAGAACAATGGAGAAACTCACCTTTGAAGGCGAAAACGGAGAGAGTATAGAGTTTGAGATAATAGCTGATACAAGGATCAGCGGCGTGGATTATCTTCTTGTGGCGACTCCCGAAAAAGAGGGAGAGGAGCAGGAGGCTCTTATTCTCAAGGACATATCAAAGCCCGGTGATCCCGAGAGTGATTACGTCATTCTTGATGATCCCACCGAGCTTGATGCTGTCGCAAAGGTGTTTGAGGAAGATGCGGATATAGAACTGAGTTAGAAAAGACGGAAAGGAGCTTTCTTGAACAAACAGAACAGACTCCCCGCCTCAAACCTGAAGATTATTCCCCTGGGAGGCCTTGAGCAGATCGGGCTGAATATGACGGCGTTTGAGTACGAGGACAGCATAATTGTGGTGGACTGTGGCCTTGCATTCCCTGAGGACGACATGCTGGGGATCGACATGGTCATCCCGGACATCACATACTTAAAGGAAAACGCTGATAAGGTCAAGGGTTTTATCATAACCCATGGCCATGAGGACCATATCGGAGCACTGCCCTATGTGCTCAAAGAAGTAAACATACCCATATATTCCACGAAGCTGACCATAGCCCTCATCGAGCATAAGCTTGAGGAGCATGGGCTTTTGGACAGCGTCCGCAGAAAGACGGTGACCCACGGTCAGTCCATAAACCTGGGTATGTTCAGGATCGAGTTTATCAAGACCAACCACAGCATTGTGGACGCATCGGCGCTGGCTATCTATTCCCCCGCCGGCTGCGTGGTCCATACCGGAGATTTCAAGGTGGATTACACCCCGGTATTCGGAGATGTCATCGATCTTCAGAGGTTCGGAGAGATAGGCAAAAAGGGCGTACTTGCCCTTATGTGTGATTCCACCAATGCCGAGCGGCCCGGATTTACCAATTCGGAGCGCACCGTGGGCAAGACCTTTGACAATATATTTTCGGAGCACACCAATACCAGGATCATCATCGCCACCTTTGCCTCAAACGTGGACAGGGTGCAGCAGATAATCAACTCCGCCTGCAAGTACGGCAGAAAGGTTATCCTGGAGGGGCGTTCCATGCTGAACGTGATAAAGACGGCTGCAGAGCTGGGCTATATCACCATACCCGACAATACCCTTATTGAGATAGATCAGATAAAGAACTATCCCAATGAAAAGATGACCATAATAACTACCGGCTCCCAGGGAGAGTCAATGGCTGCGCTGTCGAGGATAGCCGCCAACCTCCACCGCAAGATATCCATCGAGCCGGGAGATACAATCATCTTTTCCTCGAACCCCATCCCCGGTAACGAAAAGGCCGTGACCAAGGTAATAAACGAGCTGGCCATAAAGGGGGCCGAGGTTATTTTCCAGGATGCACACGTATCGGGGCACGCCTGCCAGGAAGAGATAAAGCTGATCTACTCACTGGTGAGGCCCAAATACGCCATCCCCATCCACGGCGAGTTTAAGCACAGGAAGGCACAGAAGGGCCTGGCCATAGAGCTGGGTATCCCCAAGGAAAACGTCTTTATGATGAATTCCGGAGATGTGCTGGAGCTCAACGCCGAGACCGACTTTGCAAAGATCACCGGCAAGGTGCTCACGGGAACCGTATTTGTGGACGGCCTGGGAGTGGGCGATGTGGGCAACGTGGTCCTTCGCGACAGACAGCATCTGGCGGAGGACGGCATCGTCATAGTGGTCATGACCATAGAAAAAGAGACCTCGACCCTTGTGGCGGGGCCCGACATAGTCTCCAGAGGTTTTGTCTATGTGAGGGAATCCGACGAGCTCATCACCGAGGCCACCGAGATCGTGGACGAGGAAGTGGGCATAGTGCTCGACCGCGGGATCACCGACTGGGGAAAGCTTAAGAGCACGGTCCGCAGCGCCCTTGCGGAATACCTTTGGAAAAAGACAAAGAGACGCCCCATGATAATCCCCATTATCATGGAGATCTGAGAGGGAAATATCAATGAGTAACGTCAGTGATGCAGTAGACGGCCTGGTTGAGGCGATACTGGAAAGTGATGAATACAACAGATATCAGGGCATACTTCAGAAACTGAAGCGTTATCCGGAGCTCAAGGAAAAGGTGGACGAGTTCAGACTCCGCAACTTTGAGCTTCAGAACAGCGATATGGACAGGTACAGACTTATGGAGGAGACGGACCGCTTTGAGAAAGAGTACGAAAAGCTGCGCTCCGACCCCATGGTACACCGTTTCCTCTCGGAAGAACTGGCCTTCTGCAGGATGATGCAGGGCGTTTTCGGCGAGATAATGCAGGCCATTGATTTTGAATGATTATGAATGCAAAAAAAGCCATTGTCGTTATTCTTGAAACGGCGCTAAGGATTATCGTACTGCTGATAATCATCTCATTTGTATATAAGACAGGTCTTAAGGCTTACGATTTCGGCTACAGGATCTTTGCCGAAAGGCCCATGACCCTTGGGGTCGGAAGGGATGTCATAGTGACCATCCCAGAGGACAAAAACGCCAAGCAGGTGGGCGATCTGTTAAAGCAGCGGGGGCTGATAAGGGACGCAAATCTCTTTTTCTGCCAGGAGCTGCTGTCCGCATACCACGGAAAGATCAAGCCCGGCACCTACACCCTCAACACAGGCATGACCGCAGTCCAGATGATGGAGGTAATGTCTCCCGCCGACGATGAAGAAGGCGAAGAGGAAGAGCCGAAGGCCAAGGAGGAGGCTCCCGTGACCAAGGAAGAGCCTGAGGAAGAGGAACTGACGGACAACGTTTTCGACGCCGTTTCCGGGGAGAGTGACTGATGGATCTTGACAGGACAGCCGGATACATAGATTCTCTGGATAAGGGCAATTCAAAGCTTTTAAATGACCTGGAGGTCAGGGCAAAGCAGGACGGAGTTCCCATCATAAGGCGCCCCATGCAGAGTTTTCTGCGGACCCTGCTCAAGGTAAAGCAGCCCTCCCGGATCCTGGAGATAGGTACCGCCGTGGGGTTTTCGGCCCTGCTGATGGCGGAAAACACCGACAAGACAGAGATAGTCACCATAGAAAAATTCGAAAAACGGTATCTCGAGGCAAAGGAAAACATAGCCGCATCGCCGTATAAAGACAGGATAGAGCTTATCTTCGGCGACGCCCTTGAGGTGCTGGATGAGATGGCGCTCAGGGGCGAATCCTTTGACTTTATCTTTATGGATGCGGCCAAGGGACAGTATCCGGGTTTTCTGGAGCCGTCGCTGAAGCTGCTTTGCAGGGACGGAGTCCTTCTTGCGGACAATGTCCTTAAGGACGGAGACATCATAGAGTCCAAGTTCGCCCTCACAAGGCGCGACCGGACCATACACAAGAGGATGAGGGATTATCTGTATCAGATAACCCACAGCGATATACTTGAGACGGCCATCCTTCCCGTGGGGGACGGAGCCGCACTTTCGGTAAAGACAGTATGAAAAGACCAGAGCTATTGGTTCCGGCAGGAAGTCCGGAGGTTTTCAGGACCGCAGTGGTCTACGGAGCGGACGCGGTATATATCGGAGGCGAGGCATTTTCCCTCCGGGCCAAGGCAAAGAATTTCAGCCTTGAGGATATGGAGGAGTGCATAGGCTTTGCCCGGGAGAGAGGGGTAAAGGTTTATGTGACCGCCAACATCCTGGCCCACGACTCCGACCTTGACGAGGCAAAGGAATATTTTACTCAGCTGGGAGGCATGAAGAATCCGCCGGACGGACTGATAATCTCGGATCCCGGCATGTTCATGCTGGCCAAGCGGCACTGTCCGCAGATCGAGAGACATATCAGCACCCAGGCAAACAATACCAACTCCATGACCTTCAACTTCTGGTATGAGCAGGGGGCTACAAGAGTGGTGTGCGCCAGGGAGCTTTCCCTTGAAGAGATAGCCGTGATCCGAAGGAGCATTCCCGAGGATATGGAGATAGAGGCTTTTGTTCACGGCGCCATGTGCATTTCCTATTCCGGGCGCTGCCTGCTGTCCGCATTTTTAACGGGCAGGGAGGCAAACCGTGGAGAGTGCACCCATCCCTGCAGATGGAATTACGCCCTTGTGGAAGAGACCAGGCCCGGGCAGTATTTCCCCGTATTCGAGAACGAGAGAGGCAGCTATATTTTCAACTCCCGGGATCTGTGCATGATCGACCACCTTCCGGAGCTCATTGAGGCGGGGGTCGATTCACTGAAGATAGAGGGCCGAATGAAGACCGCGCTCTACGTGGCCACGGTGGCCAGGACCTACCGCAGGGCCATAGACGATCTGATGAAGGACAGGGCCCTGTATGAAAGGAACCTCCCCCTTTACCGGGAAGAGATAAAAAAGTGTACCTACAGACAGTTCACCACCGGATTTTTCTTCGGAAAGCCGGGGAGCGACGCCCAGATCTACGACGGCAACACCTATGAGAGGGGCATGATATACCTGGGCTGTGTGGAGGATGTGACCGGGGATGGAAAGGTCCGCATAACACAGAAAAACAAATTCCTGAAGGGCGACAGCATAGAGATCATGAAGCCCTCGGGAGAGAATGTCGGGACGAAAGTCCTGGCCATAGAAAACGAGGAGGGAGAGCAGATGGAAAGTGCTCCCCACGCCTCCCAGACACTGTATGTCACACTGGATAAGGAAGCCGTGACCGGCGACATACTGTGCTGTGTCAATGAAGAAGCTTGAATGATTAGGGAGAGAAGCAATGAAACTTATAATCCAGATCCCCTGCCTGAATGAGGCCGAGACTCTCGAGATCGCGCTCAACGATCTGCCGAAGCATATAGACGGAATAGATGAGATAGAGTACCTCATCATCAACGACGGTTCCACCGACAACACGGTGGAGGTTGCCAGAAACTGGGGCGTCCACCATGTGGTTAGCTTCCCCAAGAACAAGGGTCTGGCAAAGGGCTTTATGGCGGGATTTGACGCCTGCCTGAGGCTGGGAGCCGACATCATAGTAAATACCGACGCCGACAACCAGTACAATGGCGACGATATCGAAAAGCTGGTACGCCCCATCCTCGACGGAGAGGCTGAGATAGTGATAGGCGAGCGCCCCATAGACCAGACGGAACATTTTTCGCCCCTTAAGAAAAAGCTCCAGCACTTCGGAAGCTTCATAGTGAGGGTGGCTTCAAAGACGGATATCCCCGACGCACCTTCGGGCTTCAGAGCCTACAGCCGTGAGGCGGCCCTGCACACAAACGTTATAAACAACTACACCTACACACTGGAGACCATAGTGCAGGCGGGACGAAATAAGATGGCCATCACCTCGGTGCCCATCAGGACCAACGCGGAGCTGCGCTCCTCAAGGCTTTTCTCAAGCATGTTCGGTTATGTGAAAAAGTCAATGCTCACCATCATCAGGGCCTTCATGATGTACAGACCCCTGGTGTTCTTTTCCATAGTGGGAGCCATTCCCTTCACCATCGGTCTGGTGATCGCCATAAGGTTTTTGACATTTTACTTCGGGGGAAACGGCATGGGCCACACCCAGTCCCTGATACTTGCCAGCACTCTGATGATGCTGGGCTTCACCACCTTTATCATAGGCTTTCAGGCCGATATCATCGCCGCCAACAGAAAGCTGCTGGAGGACATACAGTACAGGGTTCGAAGGATAGAATCGGGAAATGAAAGTCAGCGTAATAGTTCCGGTCTATGACACAAAGCCGGAGTATTTCGACAAGTGTATAGGATCCCTGACGGCCCAGACCCACAAGGATATTGAGATCCTGGTGATAGACGACGGGGCTGTGGATGAGCTGGCCCTGCGCTGCGACATGGCGGCAAAGGAAGATGAGCGGATAAGGGTCATCCATCAGGAGAACGCAGGAGCCTCGGGAGCCAGGAACAGAGGGCTTTCGGAGTGCACCGGAGACTATGTGACCTTTGTGGACTCTGATGACTGGATCGATGAGCACACAGTGGAGGAGGCCCTCCGGATCTCCGAGAGGGACAGCCTTGACATACTGCTCTGGGGTTCTTATAAATGCTACGGCAGCAGGCAGGAAAAATACATGCCCTACGAGGCGGACATCACTCTTTTTGACGAAGACCGTAAAAAGGAGCTGATGCAGAAGACCATGGTGGGCTCCCTTAAGACCTATACTTATCCGGCTACAAAATTCGGATCCGGTTCCTGCTGTTCAAAGCTGTACAGAAGGGACTTTCTTGAAGAAAACAAACTCAGATATCCTGTGGGGGTAAAACGGGCGGAGGATGTTAATTTCAATATCCGCGCATTTAACGTTGCAAAGCGCATCGGGTACCTCAACAGGTATTTTTACTATTACAGGCAGCACGCCTCTTCCGCCACCTACATCTACAGAAAGAACGGCATAGAGGTCTTCACCAAGGCCCTGGAGGGGCTGGATAACTTCATCAGGGAAAGCGGACGGGAGGATCTGAGGCAGACCTACTACATGAGATGCATGTTCTTCTTTCTGGAGAGCATGGATATGGACTACATGAACCCGGCCGCCGAGGGGTCTCTTTCCGAGAGGCTTTACCGCATGCGCAAGGCAGCGGGCAGGGAGCCCTACAGGACGGCGGTTGAAAGGCTGGATTACTCCGGGCTTACATTTTTTAAAAAGATACCCCTGTTTTTCATGAAGCACGGCCTTATGGGCCTGCTTATGCTGTTTTACAAGGTATATGGGATCATCGGAAAATAAATGGGCAGTATCGGTGATAATGCCCTGCTACAACAGCGAAAAATACATAGAGAAGAGCCTGCTCTCACTTAAGGGCCAGTCCTTCCAGGACTTTGAGCTGGTGGCCGTAAACGACAGTTCCACCGACGGGACCTTAGCCTGCCTTGAGGCTTTCGCAAAGGAGCTGGGGAGCGAGAGGGTCCACATAGTGACGGTGGAAAACGGAGGCCAGTCCCGGGCCAGGAATATAGGTCTGGATGCGGCTGCCGGGAAATACATCGTCTTTCTTGACAGCGACGACTTTGTGGACGTGGACTACCTGCAGGTTCTGGTGGGTGCGGCGGAGGAGCACGATTCCGAGATGGTGCTCACCGGCCAGCACAAGGTGGATGTAAACGGCAACACCATAGCCAATATCTGCTATCCCGTGGATCAGCACCCCGAGTACGTACAGAGGCAGCTGAATCCCCACGGGAAACTTTACCGCCGGGATTTCCTGGACCGGCATCATATACGTTTTGCCGAGGGCAAGCTCTATGAGGACAACCCCTTTAACCTCATGGCCATGTTCCTGTGCCGCAATCAGGTGATAATGCCATACAACGGACATTATCAGGTGATACACATGGGCAGCACCATGACCAGGGCCATGGATCCGAAAAAGGTGCCCTACGAGGCCATTGAGGAGGCGGTCAGCTACACCCTCTCCCACAGGGACATCATCACGGACGAGGCCGTATTTGAATTTGTGGTCTTAAGCTTCATGACATATTTCATCTTCCAGGCAAACCGGAAGCATATCTACGCCTCCGGCCGTATAAAAGGACGCAAGTCGTCACCGGCGCTGATGAAGGAGATATGCAGATACACCCAGAGACTCATTCCCCGGTATTTTCCCCGGTATTACAAAAATCCCCATGTGGGTATTTTTAAACACAGATACCTGACCCTGCAGCAGAGGGCGGGGGTATGGTTCTTTACAGTGCTGCTTCGCACACACACTCTTTGGATATTCACCAGGCTGTTTTACCTGGTTTCTGACTGATGGATAAAGAAAAGCTTAAAAAGATCATAAACGTGGCAGGAAGGGTCATAACCATACTCTCTCTCATATTCGTTGTGAGAGCGGTTTACAGGCTGGGCTTTGATCCCGGCCTTGTGAGCAATGTTCCCGCCTTTGTGGGAGTGGCGCTGTTTTCGGCACTGCTCTTTGCGGGAGGAGTCTATGTACAGGGACTTGCCTGGAAGACTCTTCTTGACTACTTCGGATCGGGAAAGGCGGACACGGGGGAGGCCCTCTGTGTATACGCAAAGGCCAATATCGGAAAGTATCTCCCGGGAAATGTGATGCATTATGTGGAGAGAAATCTGTTTGCCGCAAAGTACGAGATACCCCAGTCCGCGGCGGCCCTTTCCAGTGTTTTCGAGATAGGAGCCCAGGTGGCGGCGGCCTTTATCATCGCAGTGGTGACCGGCGGCTCCGCCATTTTCGGCGTAATGGATGAGATGCTCACCACGAGCTGGAGAAGCTACCTGCTTCCCGGAGTCCTGGTGCTGGTATGCCTGTGCGTTGTCATGGCGCTCATCATCCGCCGGTTTATGGGAGAAAAGATAAAGAAGTTTTTCACCGAGCATCCCCTTCCGGGCTTTGTATCCGCCATATGCAGGGCAGTGCTTTTGTGCATGCCCCTGATGTTCATCGGAAGTGCCGTGATGGTGGTACTCTATGCCTTCATGGGCGGAACAGTGGACAGGGCAGCCATTGCCGGCATCGTTCCGGGATATGTGATGGCCTGGCTTCTGGGCTTTGTGGTCCCCGGAGCTCCCGGCGGAATAGGTGTCAGGGAGTTCGTGCTCACCCTGACCGTGGCTCCCATTGTGGGCAGTGAGCGGACACTCACAATGATGCTCATCCACAGACTGATAAACATTCTGGGTGATGCGGCCGCATACCTGATACAGGGGATCATCAGAAGAAAGCAGGAGAGCAGGGAATGAAGGTCTCGGTCATAACCACCTGCTTCAACGCGGCAGGCTTTATCGAAAAAACCATAAGATCCGTACTGTCCCAGACCTACAGGGACTTCGAATACATTATCATGGACGGAGGCTCCGGAGACGGCACCATGGTGCTGGCGGAGAGCTTTGCACCGGCTTTTGAGGAAAGGGGGATCCCCTATCACATCTTCAGCGAGCCGGATCGGGGCATATACGACGGCATGAACCATGCGGTGGCAAGGGCCACCGGCGAGTACCTGAACTTCATGAATGCGGACGATGAATTCTTTGACGAAAACGTGCTTTGTGCCATATTCGAGGGAAGGGACTGGGAAGGCACCGGCATCATCTACGGAGATGCGGCTGAGACCGAGTACGGACAGCAGTATCTCTTTGTAAAAAACATCGATACCATAAGGCAGAGGATGCCTTTTTCCCACCAGAGCGCCTTTGTAAAAAGGTATCTGTTGGAAAAACATCCCTTTGACCTCAGGTACCGCATAGCGGCGGACTACGATTTCCTCATAACCTGTCTGGATGAGGGCGTAAAATTTGAGGACTGCGGCATAATGGTCTGCAGGGTGTCAAAGGACGGGGTTTCTTCCGTGAACATCTACGATACCTTTGTGGAGACGGAAGAAATGCTGAGGGCCCACGGCTGTCCCAGGTATACACCGGGCCAGCTCAGGAAGAAGCTTTTTTTCCTCAGGATCAGACAGATCGGGATGGACATATTGCCCGCATCGATAAAAAAGCGTATCAGGGAAACCCAGCGAAGGAACAGGGGTCAGGATATAAAGGTATGAGCAGCTATATCTCAAGAAAGATACAGGAGTGGGGAAGCGCCCTTTTCAGGGCTTTTGTCTTTCCCTTCATAAAGCTTAAGACGGAGCTTTCAACCTCCGGAGTCATAAAGCAGGGGGCCTATTTCAACAAGGGCACTGTGCTTGGCGGCAGGAATTACCTGGGCAGAGAGTGCTATCTGACCCATGTGGAGCTGGGCTACGGCTCCTATCTGGCGGAGCACGGAAGGCTGATAGACACCAGTGTGGGGAAATACTGTTCCCTGGGACCCTACCTGCGGTGTGCCTTCGGGCTGCATCCCGCAAAGGGATATCCCTCAACCCATCCGGCCTTTTATTCCACCTCGGGAGCAGAGGGCTTTACCTATGCGGATAAGGACAGCTTTTGCGAGGAGCGCTTTGCAGATGAAAAGAGGGGCATGAAGGTGGTCATCGGAAACAATGTCTGGATCGGTGCCTGCGTGACTCTGACAGAGGGGATAAAGATAGGGGACGGAGCCGTTGTGGCGGCGGGATCCCTTGTAAAGGATGACCTGGAACCCTACACCATCTACGCCGGCGTGCCGGCGAAAAAGATCGGCGAGAGATTTACCGAAGAGCAGAGAAAGGCTCTTTCGGAAAGGGGCCTTGAGAACTGGTGGGAAAAGAGCTCGGCGGAGCTTGAGAAACTGGTAAAAGAGGGCAGGTTCACAGCCCTTTAAAGGATTGGTATGTATTATCCGGCAATAGTCATAATCGCATATAACAGGGCCGATTCCCTGAAGAGGCTTTTATCCTCCGTTAAGGCTGCCGATTTTCCAAAGGACACCCCCGTTGCCCTGGTGATAAGCATAGACAGGGGGGACAACCCCGAGGTGGCTGAGGCCGCCCGGGAGTTTGAGTGGCCTTACGGAGAAAAAAGGATAGTGGAGCATAAAGAAAGGCTGGGGCTTAAACGCCATGTGCTGGAGTGCTCCGGATATTCCCTGGAGTACGGGAGCGCAATCCTTCTGGAGGACGACCTTTACGTGGCTCAGGATTTTTATGAATTTGCAAGGAAGGCCCTGGAATTTTCCGACTCAGATGAGAGGATCGCAGGCGTTTCCCTGTATAATCACAGGCTGAACGTCCATGCCCGGGAGCCCTTCGAGGCCATAGACGACGGCTTTGACAACTGGTATTTCCGGTTTGCCTCCTCCTGGGGACAGGCTTATACGGCGAAGCAGTGGAAGGCCTTTGCCGCATGGATGGAAAAAAACGATACCACTCCCTTTCCCGACAGCGTTCCCGAAAATGTGCGCTCCTGGGGAGAGTCCTCGTGGCTTAAGTATTTTATACGCTATGTGGTGGAAAAGGATCTGTTCTTCCTCTATCCCCGTGTATCACGTACCACGAATTTTTCCGAGGCGGGGACCCACAGAATGGGACAGGTGGCGGATCTTCAGGTTCCACTGGGCCGGGCGCCGGTCTCCGGGGAATACAGGTTTTCGACAACCGAAGAGTCCGGGAGCAAATACGATGCCTATTTTGAGAACAGGGATCTGGAAGATATCTTTGACCGGCCAGCCGTTGTGGATCTCTATGGAAAAAAACCGGTGCCGGAGGACGGAGGGTATTTTCTCTCCTGCCGCAGACTGCCCTTCAGGGTGGTAAAGAGCTTCGGCAGGCTGCTCCGCCCCATAGACGCCAACATATTCGGTGACATAGAGGGGGAGGCGTTTTTCCTTTACGACACCTCCGTGTCGGGAAAGCCGCCGGCCATAAAAGACAGCGACAGACTGCTGTACAACTACAGGGCATATAAGGTGAAGCACGGATTGTCCATCCTGCTTCGCAGATTATTCGGATGATATGTGTGGAATACTTGGAATCATAAACCGCAAAACCGAGACCAATGAGGGCTACGCCTGTCTGAACAGGATGACCCACAGAGGTCCCGACGCCGGACTTATCTGGCAGGAGGAGGGGGTGACCCTGGGCCATCGCAGACTGGCCATCCTCGACCTGTCCGAGGCCGGGATCCAGCCCATGCACGACGAGCAGGGCAGGTACGTCATTGTTTTCAACGGTGAGATCTACAACTTCATAGAGCTGAAGGATGAGCTGATCAGAAAGGGCTACACCTTCAGATCCGATTCGGATACCGAGGTGCTGCTGTACGCCTATGCCGAGTGGGGACACGAGTGCCTTACAAGGCTTAACGGCATGTGGAGCTTTGCCATATGGGACAGGGAAAAGCGGGAGCTCTTCATGTCCCGGGACAGGTTCGGGGTAAAGCCCCTGTACTATACCTGGCTTGACAATGCAAGGACGCAGCTGGCCTTTGCCTCGGAGATGAAGGCGCTGACTCCGCTGATGAAGGCGGTAAGGCCCAACAGAAAGCTGCTTTCGGATCCGACGCTGATGACCCGGTATGAGAGCAGTGAGGAGTGCGTCATCGAAGAGATATACAGGTTTCCCGCCGCAAGCTACGGTTTTTTCCGGGCCTCGGGTGAGGGCGGAGATCTGAAGATAAAGCGATTTTACGAGACCCTTGAGAATCTGCACAGCGTCCCTGAAGCCTACGAAGAACAGGTGGAGCAGTTCAGGGAGCTGTTTCTGGATGCATGCGCCATCCGCATGAGGTCGGATGTGACCCTGGGCACAGCCCTTTCCGGAGGACTTGATTCCTCTGCCACCATCTGCGCCATGGCCTATCTTGCTTCAAAAAACAGTACGGTCCGCATGGGCAGCGACTGGCAGCATGCCTACGTGGCAGCCTTTCCGGGCACAGTGATGGATGAGCGTGAATATGCGCAGTGCGTTACCGACTATCTGGGCATAAACTCCACTCAGGTGGTGATAGACCCGGCGGAGGGAGTTAAAAAGCTGGAGGACTACCTCTACCTTTTCGAGGATGTGTATCTGACAAGCCCCATTCCCATGATGGAGCTTTACGGAGCCTTGAGGAAGGACGGCACCATAGTGACCCTGGACGGTCACGGAGCCGACGAGCTTTTCGGAGGCTATACCTTTGATTTCATAAACGCCCTTAAAGACGCCGGCCGGGATCGGGAGGACCGCAGGATGATCCTGGACGCCTACATAGAGAGCTTCCCTAAGGACGGCTCAAACACGGCGCTCCGGAAAACGGACTACGCCTCCATCGAGAGGCTGTACAAAAAAAGAGAACTGAAGGAAAAGCTTAGAAATCTTTTCAAGGCCAGGGAGGAGATGCCTGCCGGCTTTGAAGAGCTGGATACTTTAAACCGGATCCTCTACAAGTCCACCCACAAAAACATCCTTCCCACCCTGCTTAGAAACTACGACAGGTATTCCATGGCAAACAGCGTGGAGATAAGGATGCCCTTTATGGACCACAGGATCGTGGAATACGCCTTTTCCATCGGCTGGAAGTCAAAGCTTCACGGGGGATATTCAAAATCCATCATCAGGGATGCCATGGCACCCATCATGCCGGAAAAGGTGGTCCGCCGCAGGACAAAGATCGGCTTCAACACTCCCATAGTCGAGTGGATGAAGGGGCCCATGAGAGAATTTTTCACCGACACGGTACAAAGTACGGATTTTGCAAACTGCAGTCTTATCAATCCCGCGGAAGTGAGAAAGCGGGTAATGCAGGTTATAAATGACGACAACGCGACTCTTGCCGGGGGCGAGCAGGCCTGGAGCATGCTCTATCCCTATCTCTGGGAGAGGTCGTTTTTGAAAAAGTGCATTTAATATGGGAATTCTGAAGAAGATAAACTACATATTCGACAAAAAGCAGAAGAGGGGAGCTCTGCTCCTGATCCTGGCACTGACCCTGGGGGCTTTTCTCGAGCTTCTGGGAGTGGGACTCATCACCAGTTTGGTGACCCTTTTGACAAAGCCCCGGCTCATCCATGAGAATGCCGTTCTCTCCCGGGTCTACGACATTCTGGGGATGGAGAGTGACAACGCGTTTTACGCTCTGGTGACAGGTATACTGATAGCGGTCTTCATCTTTAAGAACGTGTATCTCCTGCTTTTGAACCGCATGGAGTACAAGTATATCTACACTAACCAGCTCAGCGTTTCCGGCAGGCTTATAGACTGCTACCTCAAAAAGCCCTACACCTATCATCTGGACAAAAATTCCGCCGAGATGGTCCGCAACGTCATGCTGGATTCAGAGCGTTTCTTCCAGATGCTCCTCAGCTTTTTCCTGATGCTCACGGAGATACTGGTATCCATCCTCCTGAGCATTTTCCTGCTGCTGATGGATCCCTTTATCACCCTTTCCATGGTGGGGATCCTGGGAGTGTTCTCCGGCGCATACCTGCTGCTCTTTAAGGGCAAGGCGGGGGAGTACGGCCGCATCAATCAGGAGTACGACGGCAGGATGCACCAGGCGGTGAACCAGGCGCTGGGCGCCGTAAAGGATATTAAAATTCTTCACAGGGAAAAGTACTTTGTGGATGAGTTCATAAAGAGCGGAGAGAAAAAGATGCTGGCTGTGAGAAGGAACAACCTTCTGGGCCAGGCTCCCAAATATTTCATCGAGGCCGTTGTGGTAATGGCGGTGCTCATTGTGGTGATGTTCAAGCTGGCAAGCGGCAGCAGCATCAACACCATGATCCCCCAGCTGGCTGCCTTTGTGGTGGCGGCGGTAAAGCTTCTGCCCTCGGTGAGCAAGATAAACAATTACCTGAACCTCATCATCTTCCTCAAGCCCTCGGCTGACCTTATCTACAGGGATATCAAGGATACCGAGGACATGCTGGGCTTTGAGGTAAAAGACGGCGGGAAGAGCGAAGGAAAGGGTGCGAAGGCCATAAGAATAAAGGATCTTTCCTACCGCTATCCCCACACCGACAGGGATGTGCTAAAGGGCGTGAGCTTTGATATACCCCTGGGCACTTCGGTTGGCTTCACCGGTGAGTCAGGAGCGGGAAAGAGTACCCTGGCTGATGTGATCCTGGGCATACTCACTCCCACAGGCGGCGGTGTATATTACGGAGACATGAATGTTCACGAGCATCCCCTGGCCTGGTCCAAAAAACTTGCCTACATTCCCCAGAGCATATATCTGGCGGATGAATCCATACGCAGCAACGTGGCCTTCGGTATTGACAGGGACAGCATAGACGAAAAGAGAGTCTGGGAGGCTCTTGCCGAGGCCCAGCTTTCCGACTTCGTAAAGAGTCTTCCCGAGGGGCTGGACACCGAGGTGGGAGAGCGCGGAGTAAGACTTTCCGGCGGACAGAGGCAGAGGATAGGCATTGCCAGAGCCCTGTATTCCGACCCCGAGATACTGGTGCTTGACGAGGCCACCAGCGCTCTGGACAACGAAACGGAGACTGCGGTGATGGAGGCCATAGAAAGGCTCCACGGAAAGAAGACGCTGATCATAATCGCTCACAGGCTTTCCACCATTGAGAACTGTGAGCATGTGTACCGAGTGGAGGACGGAAAGGTCCTGAAGGATCCGGGAAAGGTTCGATAAATGATAGAAGTCAACTGTGTCTCAAAAAATTTCGATGATGTATGCGCCCTGAAAGAGGTGAGCGCAAAGATAGAGGAGGGAAAGGTCTTCGGCCTTATCGGCACCAACGGTGCGGGAAAGAGCACCCTGCTGCGGATCATGGGCGGGATACTCCGCCCGGACTTCGGGTGTGTGCTGGTGGACGGAAAGGATATCTACGAGAACGCCATGGTGTCCGAGGATGTTTTTTACATTTCCGACGACCAGTATTTTCCAAATGACACTCCCGAGGATCTTATGAAATTCTACAAGGGATTTTACCCCTATTACAGCGAGGAAAAATTCCGCCAGCTCATAGATTATTTTGAGCTTCCCATGAAGCGCAAGGCCAAAACCTTTTCAAAGGGTATGAAAAAGCAGCTCTACGTGGCTCTGGGCATAAGCGCCTGCACGAAGTATCTGCTCTGCGACGAGACCTTCGACGGTCTGGATCCCATCATGAGGGAAAAGGTGAAAAAGATATTCCGTGCCGACATGGAGGTCAGGGCACTGACGCCGGTGATAGCTTCCCACAGCCTTCGGGAGCTGGAGGACATCTGCGAGAACGTTGGCATGCTCCACAAGGGCGGCATGATCTTCTCGAGGGATGAGATAGACGAGATGATACAGGGCGAGGTGAGCCTTGAGGATGTATTCCTCAGCGGCTACAAAAAGACCGCCGCTGCAAATGAGGAGGGCAAAAATGAACAGTAAGCTTCTCCACTTTATGAAACAGGATATAAAGCACAGAAGCTATATCATGGTGCTGAGCGCACTGATATTCTTCTTTAACTACCCCGTGGTCGCAATAGGGGTCCTGGGCCGGGCCACCGATCCCACCCTCAGCGCCTACAGGGCGAGGTCTCTGTATACCCAGGCGGCAATGAGCGCCGGCAGAAGCTCCATACTCATTATCTTGGGCTTTTTCGCCCTTCTGAGCGGCTTCCGTTTTCTGCATAAATCCAACCGGGGTGATTTCATACACTCCATACCCGTGGACAGAAAGACCATATTCACGGCAGTGAACCTGGACAACCTGATCATGCTTTTTGTGCCCTACAGCGTCATGTACCTGATCTCCGTGGTTCTGATCAGTGTGAAGGTCATGGATGTGACACCGCTGGTTTCTTTTTTCCCTTCCCTGGTCAGTGCGTTCCTGCGGTTCCTTCCCTGCTATGCCTTAACGCTTCTGGCCATCATGCTAACGGGAAATCTGTTTACGGCTGTGGCCATGAACGTCTTCCTGGAATATTATGTGCTGGGCATTTTCATGATGCTTCAGCTTTTGATGGACGGCTATTTCGAAACGGCCTTCGACACGGATCTTTTTGAAGACAGATTTTATTTCCGCCTGTCCCCCTCTGTTTATGCCCTGGTATCGAGAGAGAGAAGCCTTCGTGAGGTCATAATCGGTTTTGCCATAGGAGCTGTGATAGGGATCGCGGCTCTGATCCTCTCCTACGTGCTTTACAAAAAGAGAGCCCTGGAGCAGGCCGGAAGATCCTTTGTCTTCAGGACCGTGGAGGTGCCGGTTAAGTTCCTTCTGGTCATCCCCTTCGGCGTACTTGGAGCAGTGCTGGGAGAGGCCATAGGAGGAGTGGGCTGGACCGTATTCTGTCTGGTCTGCGCCGTGGTCATAAGCCACTGCATTCTGGAGATAATCTTCCACTCGGATTTCAGGAAGCTTTTTGCGCGAAAGCTCCACATGGTCATCTGTCTGGGAGCGGCAGCCTTCGTTTTCCTGTTCTTCTCAAAGGATCTGTCGGGATTTGACCATTTCGTACCCGTAAGGTCCCTGGTAAAGAGCGCCGGTGTATACTGCTCCGACCTTGATGACAATCTCCATAATCTTCACGGACACTTCGAGCTGGATCAGAGCTATGACGGCAGGTACAACGTGAATAAGAGCGAGGGCTTCAGTGAAAGGGAATTCATCACATCCATGGAGATAAAGGATGTGGATATGGTGATAGACCTGGCAAAGACCTGCGTTGACGAACTGCCGGACAAAGTCGAAGAAACATACAAGGACGGCAAAAAATACGTAAATATCAGCATATGCTGGCACATGGTAGGCGGCAGGGATATTCTCAGAAGGTACAGAGTGCCTATCAGAAGCGTAAAGCAGGATCTGGAAAAGGTCTATGACGATCAGGACTACAAGCTGGCGGCCTATCCCGTGCTTGCCATGAATGCGAAAGATGTGGGAGAGGTAAACTTCCAGGATGCCACCGGTATTTACCATATCAAGGGCGTAGGCGATGGAATGGGCGGACAGCTCCTTGAAACCTACAAGGCCGACTTCTCCGCCATGACCGCGGAGCGGAGAAAGCACGAGGACCCTATCTACTGCCTGAAATTCAAATCATGGGATGAGGTGAGTATGCTTGATGCCGTCAGGGGCGGCGATGACAACTACCTGGCCGGATATACGGACTTCGGATACTATCCCGTCTATCCCTCCTTCAGGAATACCATCGCAGCCATAAAGGCCTGCGGGGAGGATGCGGACAGGGCTACAAACCCTTACAATTACCAGAATCTGGTGGTTTATTACGGAGGCAACGAGTCCCTGATGATCACCGATCCCCAGGGAATAAGGGAAGCCCTGAGCACGGCGGTGCCCAAGCTCAAGTACAAGGATGATTTCTCCGCCAAGGTGACGGGATTTGAAGTGGTGGCCTATGCCATGCTGGATGATGAGATTCATGACAGGACCAAGGCTGATCCGGAGCTTCAATCATCCGGGTATATGCGTGAGATCACCATGACCTACAGGAAGGAAGATATTCCCGCCCTTGTGAGGAGATATTTCGGAATAACCCCCGATTATTTTTCGATGATCGAAGGCTATGATGGCTGGGATGATAAATAGACAGGGAGATTTTGATGACACCTAAGGTCAGTGTACTGTTCATAACCTATAACCATGAGGAGTATGTCCGTCAGGCCATGGACTCCGTCCTTATGCAGGAGTGCGATTTCGACTATGAGATCGTGGTGGGAGAGGACTGTTCCACGGACTCCACCCGGGACATCCTCAGGGAATATGAGGCGGCTCATCCGGACAAGGTGAGGCTGCTCTTCCGTGAGAAGAATTTCGGAAGACCCACCATGAACGTGTATGACACGGGAATGCACTGTCGGGGAGATTACATCGCCTTTCTTGAGGGTGATGACTACTGGACGGATCCGAAAAAGCTCGCAAAGCAGATAAGCTTTCTGGATCAGAACCCGGATTACATGGGCTGTACCCACACTTGTGAGGTGGTGGGAAAGCACGGGGAGAGCGTCGATGATGAAGAGGCTCTTTCCCTTTATACCTGGGACGGGGATTACACCTTTGAGGATTACAAAAGAGGGCCCTACTGGCCCGGGCAGACTGCCACTGTGGTGTGCAGGAACTTTTTCCGTGAAGGAAAATACGACTACACCATTCTCTACAAGGCCCACGATTTTCTCGACGACGGTGTTATTCTTTTGTTCCTGCTGCTCCAGGGCAAGATCTTTCGCATGAGCGAGACCATGAGCGCCTGGCGCTTTGTGAAAAAAGAGGGGGAGGGCAACTGGAATTCCCTGAAGCTCAAGCGCAATCAGATGGCGGACGACTGCCTTACAAAGAAGAGGCTCCTTGAGTGGTGCGAGCACAGCGTGGGTCTTTCGGACTACGGGCGCAACATGGCCTACAATGACTATGTGACGGCGGTCTCCATGTATCTGAAGTCCGGGTTCAAAGAGCACTGCGAGCTGGTGCATGAGCTCTTCGATTACAACATACGCCACGTGGTGATGAGAGATCAGCCCGTGGATTATTTCACCTACACCCTTAAGCTGGTGATAAGGGAAGGCTTTAAGAAACTGGGGAAACGGAGGAAGAAATAATGATAATTGTCCGTTTTACCAGCGGTCTGGGAAACCAGATGTTTCAGTACAACCTGTATTCCTCCCTTAGGGAGAGATTCCCGGAGGTTCCCGTGAAGGCGGATCTTTCCTGGTTCCCGCGCTTCGGAGAGCACCAGGGCTACGAGCTTGAGCGGATCTTTGGCTCCAACGGCTTTTTTTCCATTGAGGAGGCGACGGACAGGGAGCTCATAAGGTGTTCGGGGCGCATACCCAACAGGCTGTCGGGCGGTATCGGTGAGGTCTGGCAGTTTATTTTGAGGATACCCCACAGGCTTATCCGTACCTTTGACCGGCACGAGAGGGTGAGGATAGACCAGACAGGCTTCGAGGACAATGCCGTTATCTACAAAGAGCTGGAGTCCATAGACCCCGCAAAGGATCACTACATAACCGGGTTTTTCATAGAGGAGGTCTACTACAGGGACCGTCTGGATCATCTAAAAAAGGTCTTCAGGTTTGACGATGCCCTCAGCGAAAGTGCGAAGGGCTACAGAGATATGATAGAGTCCGGTGTCAGCGTCAGCATCCACGTGCGCCGGGGAGATTATCTGGATGCAAAGTATTCGGATTCCTTCCGATCTCTGGGCGAGGAGTATTACCGGGCGGCGGTGGCAAAGACAAGGGAGTGTTTTGAAGATCCCACCTTCTATCTTTTTTCGGACGACCCGGACTATATCGAGAAAGCCTTCGGCTGGCTTGATAAAAAGGTCATTGTCAGAGGCAACTCCGGTAAGGACAGCTACAGGGACATGCAGCTCATGAGCCTGTGCAACGGGAATATCACCGCCAACTCCACCTTTTCTCTTTGGGCGGGACTGCTGAATGACCATGCTGACAAAAAAGTGATCTATCCTTCCACCTACATGAAGGAAAAGGATTTTCAGGTGATGACCCTGCCGGGATGGATCCGGATCTGAGCCGGATGTCATTTTGAGGAAAAATCCGGAGGGGATAAAACGTATATATCTTGTTGACATAATATATTCGGGTATGTTAGGTTAATAAGGATTTTTGTTTGTAAGACTATTGTTTTGTGAAGAAAACTGTTTGGAAAGGAATAGTATGAAAAAGACCATGAAAAAACTATTGACCATGCTTCTCTGTGTGGCCATCATGATGCCTGCTTTTTCCGTGACCGCATCGGCGGCTCCCGCGGGAGAGGTACATGCCGTATGGATCTCATTCCTTGAGATGCAGACCCTTCTGCAGGGCAAGAGCCAGGAGCAGTTTAACGCGAATTTCTCCGCTGCCTGCGACAGGATCCTGGCAAACGCCGGTACCGATGTTATAGTGCATGTGCGTTCACACAATGATTCCATATATCCTTCAGCCATTTATCCCTGGTCAAAGAGGATGCTCCTTGGCGTGGACCCCGGATTTGATCCCCTTGCGGATATGGTAAACATCGCTCATTCAAAGGGCCTTAAGATCCATGCATGGATCAACCCCTACGGATACAGGAACGGTGTGTTTGAGAATCCCCAGTACGCAACCCAGGACAACATCGTGGCAGGCGTTGCCGAGATAGTTACCAAGTACGCCGTGGACGGAGTTCATTTCGACGATTACTTCCCTCCTCTCGGGGCAGGCGTGCACAACGCAATGATCCAGAGGGTATACCAGACAGCCCATGCATCGGGCAAGATCTTCGGTATCAGCCCCCAGGGAAATGTTGAGAACAACATGGCTATGGGAGCGGATGTACGCACCTGGCTTTCAACTCCCGGATATGTTGATTATCTGGCACCCCAGATCTACTGGACCGATAACTACGGTGCAGGCGGAGCGGTTACCATGTTCTCCAACCGCCTTACGCAGTGGACCGGTATGAATACCGCAGGCATCCCCATGTATGTGGGTATGGCTTCCTACAGGGCAGGTACTCCCGGCGGTTCCGATCCCGGATGGGTCCTCAAGAACAATAACCTCCAGACCCAGGCTAACCTGGCCGCTTCCAAGGGCTGGAAGGGTTACTTCCTCTACAATCTTTCTTCGCTGTCGGCGCCTCAGGCCCAGGCGGAGCTTACAAATCTCCTTGCGAGATAATTGCAATACGTATTGAATATAAAAACCGGGAATGCCGATGCATATCCCGGTTTTTATTATTTCGATTGAAAACAGTTGATTATCGTGGGATAATTATGGTATTATTATACCACCAAAAAGGAGGTTGAATGATATGCCACAGATAATGCCGATAAAAGATCTAAAGAATACGTCTTCTATTTCTGAATTATGCCACAATTCGAACGAGCCCATTTTTATCACTAAAAACGGCTATGGAGATATGGTATTGATGAGCATGGAATTGTTCGAAGCAACTCAGAAAAAATGGAGTGTTTATAGTGATATAGAGCTTTCCGAACAGCAGATCAGGGATGGAAAAACAAAAGATGCGAGAGAAGCGTTGTCTGACATGAGGGAGAAATATGGCCTATAATCTGATCATTACCGACAGAGCAAACGATTTGATCGACGAACGGGTTCTCTATATTATCGAAAAGCTGAAGAACCCTTCTGCGGCCAAACATCTTCTCGACGGAATATCATCTGTATATGACAGACTTCAGGATAATCCATATCAATTTCCGGATTCAGGAGATCCGGTCCTTAGCAGACGTAAATACAAAGAGGCCCTGATTCCGAAGATGCAATATAAGATGGTATTTCGTATTGAGAATGAAACGGTATATGTTGTGGGGTTCTTCCATGATCTGGAAAATTACACTTCAAAGGTTATTGAGTGAAGCCGTTTTGTTTGCTGATTGATAAGAAGGGCGAAAAGTCGTATAATTCCTTTATTATGAGTGAACATGGTACTGACGGGTATATTAAGCTCAGGGATCTGCCTTCGCTCTTCGGCCTTAAGGAAGGTGACAAGGTCTGGATATCCTCCGACATGAAACAGCTGCTGTACACCTGTATAGAGCACGGGGATGACACCGACCTCAACGTCTTTCTTGACGGGATCATAGACATCATCGGAGAGAGGGGCACCATACTTGTGCCTACATTTAACTGGGACTTCTGTAAAGGCAAGACCTTTGATTATCACAAGACTCCCTGCAAGACCGGAACCCTGGGTAAGATAGCCCTGAAGAGGAGCGACTTTAGGCGCACAAAGCACCCTATTTATTCCTTCGCGGTATGGGGAGCTGACAGGGACGAGCTGTGCGAAAGGGATTACAAGAGTTCCTTTGGGGCAGAGTCACCCTTTACCTACTGCAAGGAACACAATGCCAAGAACATCTTCATAGATGTGGAGTGCCAGCATTCCTTCACCTTTGTGCATTACGTGGAGGAGCAGGAGGGCATCACCTACAGATACCTTAAGGATTTCACCGCGGATTACATCGACGAGAACGGTGTAAAGAGCACCCGGACCTATTCCATGAACGTCAGGGATCTCTCCGAGGATATTTTCATCACCATTTATCCCTTTGAGGAGGATTTCAAAAAGGCGGGGGCATCCCGGAGGTTTACAGCCAACGGTATCGATATGAAGGTCATCGATATGGGGACGGTGTATCCCATAATCGCCGACGATGTGAACAATAACCGCAGCAGAAAGATCTGTACCTATACATCCCAGGAGAAGGACTGACAATAACTCGATAATAAACGGGACGAGATAATAAACGGAGGAAAGAAATGAGCGAAGTGCAGACAGTAGACGTGGCCGCTATATTCGGAGAGGACGTCTTCAACGACACGGTGATGAGGGAGCGTCTTCCCAAGAGGATATACCGTGAACTTCACAAGACCATCGACGATGGCAAGGAGCTTGACCCCATGGTGGCAGAGGTGGTGGCCGGAGCCATGAAGGAATGGGCCATCGAAAAAGGAGCCACACACTATACCCACTGGTTCCAGCCCCTGACGGGAGTTACGGCCGAAAAGCATGATGCCTTCATCTCAGCGCCGGGACCGGACGGAAAGGTTCTGGCGGAGTTTTCCGGAAAAGAGCTTATAAAGGGAGAGTCCGACGCATCATCCTTCCCTTCGGGAGGACTTCGTGCCACCTTCGAGGCAAGAGGCTATACCGCCTGGGACTGCACCTCACCTGCCTTTGTCAGACATGACGCAGCAGGCGCTACCCTGTGCATCCCCACGGCATTCTGTTCATACACGGGAGAGGCTCTGGATAAAAAGACGCCGCTTCTTCGTTCCATGGAAGCCATAAACACTCAGGCATTGAGGCTCATCAGGTTCTTCGGCAACAATACTTCCACCAGAGTCGTTCCCTCCGCAGGTCCCGAACAGGAGTACTTCCTGGTGGACAGAGAGAAATACCTGCAGAGAAAGGACCTGATCTACACCGGCCGTACCCTCTTCGGAGCCATGCCCCCCAAGGGACAGGAACTTGACGATCACTACTACGGAGCCATAAGAGAGCGTGTGGGCAGCTTCATGCGTGAGGTTAACAACGAGCTCTGGAAGCTTGGCGTTGCCGCAAAGACCCAGCACAACGAGGTGGCACCCGCCCAGCACGAGGTGGCACCCATATACGCACAGGTAAACGTGGCGGTTGACAACAACCAGCTGGTGATGGAAGTCCTTAAAAAGGTGGCTGAGAGACAGGGACTCACCTGCCTGCTCCACGAAAAGCCCTTCGCCGGAGTGAACGGTTCCGGAAAGCACAACAACTGGTCCATCGTAACGGACGACGGCATCAACCTTATAGATCCGGGAAAAACTCCCCACGACAATGTCCAGTTCCTGCTGGTATTGGCATGTATAATAAAGGCCATCGACACCCATGCGGATCTGCTCAGGGAATCCGCCGCGGATGTGGGCAACGACCACAGACTCGGAGCCAACGAGGCACCCCCGGCCATCATCTCCATCTATCTTGGAGACCAGCTTCAGGACGTTATGGAGCAGCTGATATCCACGGGAGATGCCACCAACTCCCTTCAGGGTGAGAGGCTTGAGACAGGCGTTAAGACCATCCCCGACTTCATGAAGGATGTGTCCGACAGAAACCGTACCTCACCCTTCGCCTTCACCGGAAATAAGTTCGAGTTCCGCATGGTGGGCTCCTCGGATTCCATAGCCAGCCCTAACACCGTGCTCAACGCCATTGTGGCAGAGGCATTTTCAGAGGCCTGCGATGAGATAGAAAAATCCGAAAACCACTTCCAGTGTGTTCACGATCTGATAAAGAAGTATCTGACCGAGCACCAGAGGATAGTGTTCAACGGCAACGGATATTCCGACGAGTGGGTAAAAGAGGCCGAGAGAAGAGGACTTCCCAACATCTCTTCCATGGTGGACGCCATACCCGCCCTCACCACCGAAAAGGCTGTGAAGCTCTTCGGCAAGTTCGGCATCTTTACAAAGGCAGAGCTTGAGTCCAGAGCGGAGATCCAGTACGAGGCATACGCAAGGGCCATAAACATCGAAGCACGCACCATGCTGGATATCGCCGGCAAGACCCTTATCCCCTCTGTGGTAAGGTATTCGGGAGTTCTGGCAAACACCGTAAACGAGCTGAAGGCAGCAGGCGCGGATGATTCCGTGGCATTCCAGATGCTGGGAGAGGTTACAAGCCTGGTGGCACAGGCAAAGAAGGCTCTGGACCGTCTGGCAGAGGTTACCGAAGCCGGAGCAGCCATGGCCTCGGGAAGAGATCAGGCGGTATACTACAGGGATGTGGTATGCAAGGCAATGCAGGAACTGAGAGCTCCCATAGATGAGCTTGAGATGAAGATGGACAAGGAGTACTGGCCCATGCCTTCCTACGGAGATCTTCTGTTTGAGGTATAAAGGTATTTTTTAAAAGGAGAACAAATATGATTTTTTCATCACTAAGAGCGGCAAAGGGCGGATACGAGTATCCCGAAGCTATTAGAAAGGCCATAGATTTCATGAGCAGGGATGAGTTCAAAGAGCTTCCCGTGGGCCGCTACGAGATAGAAGGGGACGATATTTTTGCTCTGGTCCAGGACCAGACCACGGACGAGCCCTCAAAGAAAAGAGCCGAGAGCCACAGAAACTATGTGGATATCCAGTATCTTATGAAGGGCAGGGAGAAGCAGGGCTATGCGCCTCTTATCCCCGGAACGAAGGGCGAGGAGCCCGAGGGCAAGGACAACATCTTCTACGACAGCGTAGAGGGTGAGCAGTTCGTGTGCCTTGAGCCCGGCGATTTCACCATCTATTTCAGCAATGACATCCATCGCCCCAACTGCGCCGTGGACGGCAGCGAAAACATACACAAGGCAGTGATAAAGATCAGAGAAAGCCTTATTAAATAGCCATGAACTATTCAATGATCCGATTCATCCTGGGCAACGTGCTGAAGTTTGAAGGAGCCTTCCTTCTGCTTCCGGCCATCGTGGGCCTGATATACGGAGAGCCATCCGGATGGCATTTCTTCGTGACCGCGCTGGTCTGTGCCGGGGTTGGATTCGCCATGACCGCAAAAAAGCCTACGGAAATGATGCTCTATACGAGGGAGGGCTTTGTTTCGGTTGCCCTAAGCTGGCTGGTTATGTCCGTTTTCGGTGCCATCCCCATGACCACCTGCGGTGATATTCCATTTTACATCGATTCACTTTTTGAGACCATTTCGGGTTTTACCACCACGGGAGCCAGCATCTGCCCCGATGTGGAAGCCCTTACCCATCCCACTCTCTTCTGGAGGAGTTTTACCCACTGGATAGGGGGCATGGGCGTATTTGTGTTCATAATGGCTATCCTGCCGATGCTCGGCGGCTCCAACATGAACCTGATGAAGGCGGAGAGCCCGGGGCCCTCGGTCAGCAAGCTGGTGCCCCATGTAAAGGATACGGCAAAGCTTCTCTACGGCATGTATCTGGGACTTACCATCATAGAGGCCCTGCTGCTGTTCTTCTTCGGGATGCCCGTTTTCGATTCCATCACTCTGACCTTCGGCACCGTGGGTACGGGAGGCTTCGGAGTCCTGGGAGATTCCCTGGCATCATACTCGCCGGCACTTCAGTGGATAGTCACCGTATTCATGATCCTCAGCGGAGTAAACTACACAGTGTATTTCCTTCTCCTGGTCCGCAGGGGAAAGGACATCTTCAAGATCGAAGAGGTGCGCTGGTATCTGCTGCTGATCCTGCTTGCGGCGGGACTTATCACCATAAATGTGAGAGGCTTTTACGATACCCTTGAGGAGACCTTAAGGCACGCCTTCTTCCAGGTGGCTTCCATCATTACCACCACGGGTTATGCGACCACGGATTTCGATCTCTGGCCCGAGATGAGCAAGACCATTCTGGTGCTGTTGATGTTTGTGGGAGCCTGCGCCGGCAGTACGGGCGGCGGCATGAAGGTCAGCCGTTTTGTCATCCTTTTCAAGACAATACGCAAGGAACTCTCCCTGATAATCCATCCCCGGGAGATAAAAAAGATCCGCATGGACAACCGCGCGGTAGAGCACGAGGTGGTGCGTTCCACAAACGTGTACCTGGCCATTTATTTTGTGCTGCTGCTGCTCTCCGTGCTGCTTATATCCGTTGACGAGTTCAGCTTTACCACCAATTTCACCGCCGTTGCGGCTACTTTGAACAACATAGGCCCGGGACTTGACAAGGTAGGCCCCACAGCCAATTTTGCGGCTTTTTCGGTTTCGTCAAAGCTGGTGCTGATGTTCGATATGCTTGCGGGAAGACTTGAGCTCTTCCCCGTTATGATACTGCTGTTGCCTGATACCTGGAAGAGGGATTGAAATGAAGATTATTATCGTTGGCTGCGGTAAGGTCGGAGATACCCTGGCCGAGCAGCTTTCCGCCGAAAAACATGATCTTACAATGATAGATGAGGATTCCGACCGCCTGCATCAGGTGACGGACTTCATAGACGCCATGGGCATCGTCGGGGACGGCGTGGATCACACCACCCTCATGGATGCGGGTATCCGGGATGCCGATCTTCTGATCGCGGTCACCGGCAGCGATGAAA
>JAFYEL010000085.1 GCA_017544285.1 Lachnospiraceae bacterium
AAGGTTGACGCAGGCGGGGGTGGTACTATTGCCTACATCCTTTCCCTTTACGGCATGGAAGTGGTTGACTGCGGAGTGGCTGTGCTCAATATGCATGCTCCCTGGGAGGTCACCAGCAAGGCAGATGTTTACGAGGCGTACAGAGGGTACAAGGCATTTCTGAATTACGCCTGACCGTAAGCAGACACTTAGGGCACGGTTAGACTACGGAGGGGGTTGCAATGAACGATAAGATACATACAAAGTCGGTAGACGCTATGTTTGACGCAGTGCTTTCCCTGAAAGACAGGGAAGAGTGCTACAGGTTTTTTGAGGATCTGGCCACGGTTAACGAACTATTGTCACTTTCCCAGAGGTTTGAGGTTGCGGGTATGCTCAAGAGCGGGCACACCTATCAGGATATAGCCGAAAAAACGGGAGCTTCTACAGCTACCATAAGCAGGGTCAACAGAGCTCTGAATTACGGAAGGGACGGCTATGAGATGATCTTTGAGCGTCTTGAGATCCCCGACGAGTGGAAGGTTAAATGAAAGAGAAGTTTTTGAAAAAAACAGCTTTGCTCATGAGTATGTGCCTGATGATAAGCATGCTTTTTTCGGAGAGCGTTTCGGCCTGTTACTACTACGATCAAAGCCAGGTGCTTTACTGTAACAGGGCGGCGGGGTGCAACGACGACGAGCTTTCAAAGGCGAAGCATGTTGTCATTGACACCAGACTTGCGGCGGCGGGCGTAAAGAAACTGAGAGAGAACGAAAATCTCGAGACCCTTACCATCAAGGATCTTTCCAATCTCAGCGAAGGGGAGCGGTCTGCCCTCTTCCCTTATCTTGTAAAGGGTAACCCGTCCCTCGCTGCTGTTCTTATGGCCTACGAAGATTATTATGACAGCTTCGGTAATGACGGTACCAGGCTCTATCAAAAGGTCCTCAGGGAGTATGCTCCCGAGATCAAGACCATGCGTTCCTGTGCAACCGTGGTATCTGCGGCACTGAACGCGGCGGGGCTCATGAATTATTCTTCCGCAGCCACTGCAGGACTTGTCGACTATTTCGAAGAATCCGACGAATGGGTTAATCTGGGTGCCGTAAGTGAGAACGGCCTGATCATAGAGACGGTGAGCGGTCAGCCCCCCGTTATAAATCCCGATATTACCATACAGCCCGGAGACATCATCTTCATCGACCGAAAGTCTCACGCCCAGGAGTATACCTCGGGTGAAATGGAAGACGTTGAGTACACCGTCGAGGAAGAGTATGTTTACGAATACACCGGCGGTTACGATGCCACCGGCCACAAAAACTACGATACCGTGGATCCCACAGGTTCATCCTACGAGGTTTTCAATCCCGATCAGGACGGTGACGGAAACGTAGGCGAGTGGGAGTCCGAGTACTGGAGAGTTTACTGGGAGAGGGTTAATCCCGACACCATGTACGTGCCTCCCTATGATTATTACTGGGTCTGGGAAGAGGAAGCCAAAGCCCGTGAGGCAGAAGAAAAGGCCGAAAAAGAGCGCCAGCGTCAGGAAGAGGAAGCTGCCAGAGGAGCGGTGCGCAGACGCGCCGTCAACAGCCGTATCATCCACGACCATATCTTCATCTGGACAGGAAACGAGATAATCCGTCAGGTGTTCCCTGACAGCACCGGTAATATCATATCCGGTTCCTATACCGAAAATTACAGAAATGCCCGAAGCGCGGCTGTAAGCAAGTACAACTTCACCGGTGATTTCAGGGTCTACAGGTATGTGGGGCCCGTGAAGCCATACGAGATGGAAGTTCTTGAGGACGAGATACCCACTCCCGTTGAATCTCTTAAGCAGGAGACCTGGAAGCACGGCAAGGAAGCCTTTGAGAACAAAGGTAACAACTCCTGGCTCAGGATCGCCCTTGCTGAGATGCGCATGAAGCAGCAGGAGGGGATCGTGGTATCCTCCGTATCCGAAAACCAGAGCCCCATAGATATGCTGGAGTTCCAGGCCAGGATACAGCGTGAGAGGCAGAAGAGGATGATAAAGGGAGGTCTGGAAAATATCAGGCCCTCCGTTCTTGATAATATCGAGGCCACCCGGGTTCCCATAGTTTCGGACCCCGAGCTTGAGGCCATTGTTAACGAGGCATCGGAGAGAAATAAGAGTAATGTCGGATCTGAGAAATTTGAACAAGCCGCAGCAACAGGCGGTGGAAGTAACTGAGGGACCCCTTCTTGTGCTGGCAGGTGCCGGATCGGGTAAGACCAGGGTCCTCACGCACCGTGCGGCATATCTGATAGACGAAAAGGGCGTAAAGCCCTGGAACGTTCTTTGCATCACCTTCACAAATAAAGCGGCGCGGGAGATGCGCACCAGGATAAACGATATGGTGGAAACGGGAGCAAATGAGGTTACCGTATCCACCTTTCATTCGTTATGCCTCAGGATACTTTTCAAGCACGCGCAGCTTTTGGGTTACGACCCCAGGTTTGAGATCTGCGACACCGCCGACCAGAAGGCGGTCATGAAGCAGGTGTGCAAGGATCTGGAGGTGGATACCAAAAGGTTTAAAGAGCGTACCTTCATCAACGCCATTAGCAACGCCAAAAATGAGCTTAAATCCCCTGCGGACTATGCCCACGAGGCCTTCGGAGACGAATGGTATGAGCAGGTAGCAAAGGTTTACGATCGTTATCAAAGAGTGCTCAAGGCCTCAAATACAATGGATTTCGACGATCTGATAATGCAGACGGTGAATCTCTTCAAAAGAGAGAAAGAGGTGCTGGAGGGCTATCAGGACAGGTTCCGCTACATCATGGTGGACGAGTATCAGGACACCAACACCGCCCAGTTTGAACTGATAAAGCTTCTTTCGGCAAAGTACCGGAATCTCTGCGTGGTGGGAGATGACGACCAGTCGATCTACCGCTTCAGAGGTGCAAATATCCGCAATATCCTTGATTTCGAAAAGTTCTACCCCGAAGCGGTCACCGTAAGGCTGGAGCAGAATTACCGCTCCACCCAGAACATACTGGATGCCGCAAATGCGGTCATAGCAAATAATGAGGGCCGTAAGGTAAAGAGCCTGTGGACCAGCGAGGGTGAGGGTGACAGACTGAACTTCCGCCAGCTGGAAAGCGCCTCCGACGAAGCCATGTTCGTGGCGGAGGATATCCGCGCCCAGGTCAAGGCCGGAAGGTTCAAATACGGGGACTGTGCCATCCTCATGCGCACCAATGTCCAGTCAAAGGAATTTGAAGATGCCTTCAGGGTTATGGGTATCGACTACGACCTGGTTAAGGGTCTCAGATTCTGGGACACAAAGATAATAAAGGACCTGACTTCCTACATGATGACCGTGGCTTCGGGAATGAACGACATGCGTACGGCCAGGATCATCAACGTGCCGGCCAGGGGCATCGGTGCCGCAGGCATCGAAAAGATAAGGGCCTATGCCACCCTGCACGGTCTCTCCATGCTCCAGGTGTGTCATGACCATGTGGATGAGGTGCCTTCGCTGGGAAGAACGGCCAAGAAGGCCAAGGAGTTCGCCGACATGGTCTATTCCCTGAGGGAGAGGTCGGCGGATATGAGCTATTCCCAGCTGCTGACTTCCATCATCATGGATTTTGAATACGATAAGCAGATGGACGCGGATGCGGACACTCCCGAAAAATACAACGAACTCAAAGATTATGTGGACAAGCTGAAGGAGGCTCTTGATGTATACGAGGAGAGCACTCCCGAGCCCGACCTTGTGGATTTCATGCGTCAGAACGGTCTGGAGGGAAATAACCTCAGTTCATCCGCCGGAGGAGCGGTTATACAGCGTGAGCTGACCCCTGAAGAGGAAGAGGAACAGCGTGAAAAGAAGGTCCTGATCATGACCATGCACAATGCAAAGGGACTGGAGTTTCCCAACGTTTATCTGGTGGGAATGGAGGACGGCCTTTTCCCCGGCTTTGCCAGCGTTTTCAGCGAGGACGAAGAGGACATGGAGGAGGAAAGACGCCTGTGCTACGTGGCCATTACCAGGGCCAAGGAAAGACTTACCATGGTCTGTGCAAAGCATCGCATGATCAACGGTGAGACCAGATATTCCAAGACCTCCAGGTTTATAAAGGAGATCCCCATCAGGCTGATGGATATGAAGCTGCCTGACAGAGAAAGGGGAGGCGGCGGTTTTGAGCCGGAAGTTCCCGCAAAGGTAAAGGCCATACCCAGAAGGAGCGAGAACGTTTACAGCAACTACGCAAAGGCCATGAAGGGCTCCCAGATAGGCGTCAGAGGCGAGCTGAGCTACGGCGTTTCCGACAGAGTGAGGCATGTGAAGTTCGGAGAGGGAACGGTTCTTGAGATCAAAAACGGGGGCAGGGACTATGAGGTCACCGTGGAATTTGACTCCTGCGGAGTGAAAAGAATGTTCGCGGGCTTTGCAAAGCTTGTAAAAGTGTAGCCTCATGGCTTGAATGATATCAAAAGTTATGATAATATATTGAGAGAAATATCGACAAGGAGGGTATTTATGAACAGCGATAGCTTTGAAAAGCTTCAGAACATTCTGTCCGTTGCAAAGGCCGGAGCAGAAGATGTTGCTGCAGGCATACGTAGTATAGACCTCAGGGGTCGCAAGGACCTCCTTAACAATGTCAAAGCGAGCGATCTTCTTGCAGCCGTTAAGCTCAATGAAATGGTTGAGAGCGATGACCGCAAAAAGAACAGGGAGACCATAAAGACAGTGATCATAGTGATCGCAGTTCTGGCTGTGGTCGCAGCGATCTGCTACGCACTGTACAAGTACTTCTCTCCCGATTACCTCGACGAATACGAGGATGACATGGAGGACGAATTCGAAGAGGATTTCTTCGAAGATGAAGATGACGAGCTTGATGCTCAGGATAGTACCGACAAATAATCCGCGGTACGGACAGGACATTTACGGGGTGTTTACTTCAGCATTGTTGTAGGCACCCCGTTTTTTTGCTATTGGAGGATAATATGGAAAAAGTTTTGGAATGCCCTTATTTTGGAATGTGCGGTGGCTGTGCCATGCTGGACATGGAATATGAAGCCCAGCTTGAAAAGAAGAACAGTGAGGTACACGAGATCCTTAAAGGTGCGGTGAGAGAGCCCCTTAAGGAGGACTGGTATGAGGGCATTAAGCCTGCACCCATGCCACGGCGCTATCGCAACAAGATGGAGTACACCTTCGGGGATGAGTACAAGGACGGTCCCCTGGCCCTGGGAATGCATAAGAAGCGCAGCTTCCACGACATAATCACGGTGGATACCTGTGTGCTGGTCCATTCGGATTTTAACCTTATCCTAAGAGCCACAAGGGATTTCTTCTCGGAGCGGAAGACAAGCTATTTCCACCGTAAGTCTCATGAGGGATACCTGCGTCATCTTCTGGTGCGCAGGGGCGTGAATTCCGCAGAGATCCTGGTGGATCTTGTCACCACCACCCAGATGGAAACCGGGGCGGAAAGAGAACTTCTGGAGGCCTGGAAGGACTGCCTTCTCTCCCTTAAGGAGAAAGGAAAGCTTGAGGGTTCCTTTGCCGGCATACTCCATACCAAAAATGACGGACTTGCTGATACGGTCAGGGACGAGGGCACCGAAGTGCTTTACGGCCGGGACCATTTCTTTGAGTCTCTGATCGGTCTTGAATTCAAGATCAGCCCCTTTTCATTTTTCCAGACTAATTCCGCAGGTGCCGAGCTCCTTTACGAGACCACCAGGGAATATGCCTCAGAAGTGGTTGACATAACAAAGAAGAAGTCGGTTATCTTTGATCTTTATTCGGGAACGGGAACCATAGCTCAGATGATGTCACCCGTTGCGGATACAGTGGTTGGAGTGGAAATAGTCGAGGAGGCGGTTGAGGCCGCAAAGGAAAATGCGGAGAGAAATGGTTTACATAACTGCACGTTCTATGCCGGGGATGTGATGAAGGTGGTCCCCACCCTTTCCGAGACTCCAGACCTTATCATCCTCGATCCCCCCAGGGACGGATGTCACCCCAAGGCCCTCCCGGGGATCATAGATTTTGATGCTCCCTCTATCGTGTATGTATCCTGCAAGGTAACCTCTCTTGCCCGTGATCTGCAGCTTTTGCAGGATCGTGGGTACCGGGTTGTCAGGGCCGTCGCGGTTGATGAATTTCCTTTGACAAAACATGTGGAGACGGTTGTCTGTCTTTCCAAGGGAGATGTCAAGAGTAAAAAGATCCGCGTGGAGTTTAGTCTGGAGGATATGGATACGGACGGATTTAAGAAGGGAGCTACCTATAATGCGATTAGGGATTGGATTAAAACAAAGTACGGCTACCGGGTGACCAATCTGAACATCG
>JAFYEL010000086.1 GCA_017544285.1 Lachnospiraceae bacterium
GTTTAGTGTCCTAGTGACGTGGCCCTCCTGGGAAACAGCCTTTTCAAGCCCCAGTTCTATGCCGGGATGGATGGCCGCATACCGGCCGAGATACTCATTCTGTGACCCGAGACCCGTATCCTTGTGAAGTATCTTATAGGCATCGGTGATCTCTTTGTTTGTGGGGATATCCGCGATGTTCACATCCTCGACGTCAAGGATCTCGGCAATGGTTTCCTCTCGCCGTCTAAGGGCTCTGAGGATATCGTCCATGGCCCTGCGCTCGTAGACCTCGCTCAGCCGGTTGTCTCCGTGGAGATAAATGGGCTTCACCCTCACATCCATCCTGGAGAGCTCCACCATCCTGTAGGTGGAATCCCATCCACCGGTCCAAAGAATTTCAACTATTTTTTTACTAGATCCCATACTAACCTCTCAGATTATATTTTACCAGCCAGAAGATGCTTTTTGCCGTGTACCTGAAGATGTGGAGGGGGAAGAGGGAAACTCCTTTGAGATATCTCTTTCCCGCGCCTTTGTAGTCCTTCAGCTGAAGGCATCTGCGCTCCTGGGTGAACATGAGCCTGCTGTAGGCTCTTTTGTTTTTCTTAAGGAACTCAAGGTTCTTTTCTATCAGACGCTCGTTGCCGATGAGCTTGTTGCGGCGGTTTGCGGTGGTGATCCGCTCCCCTCCGTGAACATGCTGTATATACACCTCTTTATGAAGTATAACCGTTTTGTACTGTTCCGTCACCCTCATCCACATTTCCACGTCCTGGGCCGAGGGCATGTTTTCATCAAAGGGGCCGCAGGCTTCAAAGCACTCCCGCCTGATGAGGGGGTTCGGCGTTGCCACCTTGTTTTTGCAGATAAGCAGCCAGCGGAGATTTTTCTGATCGTAGGGAAGCCTTACGTGGACCACTTCTCCCGACTTGTCGTTTTTAACGGCATAATCGGAAATGACCATACCCGCATCGCTGTCCTTTAGGGCCTCATACTGAACCTTAAGCTTGTCGGAGAGATATTCGTCATCATCATCGAGGAAGGATACGTATTCGCCCTTTGAAGCTGCGATGCCCGTATTCCTGGCGGCGCAGGCACCCATGTTCTTTTCATGGGGAATGTACCTGACCCGCTCATCTCCCAGGGATCCCAGATACTCATCCAGCTTAAGCTCCGCCTGTTTTTCCGGCGGGTTATCATCTACCACTATGAGCTCAAAATCCTTAAAGCTCTGGTTTAAAACGCTGTTGACGCAGCGTTCCAGCATATCCCTGTCTCTGCCGTAGGTCGTTATCACGACCGTGATCACTTTATTTTCCATATCACTCCAGTTCGAATTTCATCTTGTCATGAACGGTGATGTCCTCGCCTATCTGGACCTCAACCATCTTCAGTTCGGTCTCGGCAAAAACGGTGTGACGGCAGAGAGCCTGCATGGTGATGACGTCGCCGGCGCTCACCGCCTGCTCCATTCCGTCAACAACGGTGCGGCCCTTTCCGGCTATTACCACCCATACCTCGTCACGGTTCTTGTGGCTGTGGTAGTTCATGCTGTGTCCGGCGTTCAGGGTAACCTTAATAGTCATGGATCCGGGCTCCACATCAAGGACCCTGAAGGATCCCCAGGACTTTTCCGCAAACATGATCTGCTGGTCTATCTTGTCCACGAAGGGCTTGATATAGCTGGACTGCTCTTTATCGGACACAAGGATGCCGTCCGAGCTTGCGGAGATCACCACGTCGTGAAGGCCCATGGCAAGTACGGGCACATCAAGCTCGTTCACAATGTGGACATTCTCGCACTTTTCGTTCATGGTGGCGTTGCCTATGCAGCTCTCCTCCATGGCCTCCGTGAGTGTGTTCCAGGTGCCCATGTCCTTCCACTGTCCGGAAAAACGCATAACCTGGATCTTTGACTCTTTTTCGACTACTGCGTAGTCAAAGGATATCTTTTCCAGGGTGTCGTATCTGTCGAAAAGATCCCTGTAATCCTTGAAATCAATGAGCTCATGTGCCTTGTCCAGAACGTACTTGAGCTTGTAGGCAAAAACTCCGCCGTTCCAGAGGGCGCCCTTCTCTATGTACTGTGCCGCCAGCAGGGCGTCGGGCTTTTCCTTGAAGGTCTCAACCTCGCTTACCTCGTCCTTGCTGCCGGGAATGATGTATCCGAATTTCTCGCTGGGATAGGTGGGCTCTATGCCCATGAGTACCAGGTTGGCCTCACCCTTTGCCGCCTGCTCTGACAGCCTGGAGAGCGCTCTGAAATACTCGTCCTCAACATAGGGATCCACGGGACATACGACCACCGTCTCCTCGGGGCTGATGCCCAGCTCGTCGGTGAGGTATGCGGTGGCCAGTGCTATGGCCGGGAAGGTATCCCGCCTGCAGGGCTCCACGGAGATGTTTACCTCTTCACCCAGCTAGTTGTGGATGGCGGATACCTGGGTCTTGCTGGTGGCTATGGTGACCCTGGCATCAGCGTCCGCCTTTTTGATCTGGCGGTACACCCTCTGTACCATGGACTCGTATCCGCCCTTTTCATCCTTAAATATCTTTATGAACTGTTTTGACCTGACCTCGTTTGAAAGCGGCCAGAGCCTTTTGCCGGAGCCGCCCGAAAGCAATACTATATTCATTATTTGACCACACCCTTCTCCAGATATTCCTCGAGGTTGAGCTTGATATGCTCTTCTGCCCTCTCTACAGCAACCTTCTTCATGTCGGACTCGACCATGAGCCTTACAAGCTCCTCAAAGCTTGTCTTTGTGGGATTCCATCCGAGCTCTGTCTTTGCCTTTGTGGGATCGCCCCAGAGGTTTACCACATCAGTTGGACGATAGAAATCGGGGCTCACCTCCACCAGCACCTTGCCGGTGGCCTTGTCTATACCCTTTTCGTCTATGCCCTTGCCCTGCCATTCAAGCTCTATGCCCGCATGGTGGAAGGCCAGGGTTGCAAACTCGCGGACGGAGTGCTGAACTCCCGTGGCTATAACGAAATCCTCTGCCTTGTCGTGCTGAAGGATCAGCCACATACACTCCACGTAATCCTTTGCATAGCCCCAGTCTCTGAGGGAATCCAGATTTCCCAGAAGGAGCTTCTCCTGCTTACCCTGGGAGATGCGGGCTGCCGCAAGGGTGATCTTGCGGGTTACGAAGGTCTCGCCTCTCCTCTCGGACTCGTGGTTGAAAAGAATGCCGGAGCAGCAGAACATGTCGTAGGCGTCCCTGTACTCCTTTACGATCCAGAAGCCGTACTGCTTTGCAACGGCGTAGGGACTGTAGGGATGGAAGGGAGTTTTTTCGTTCTGGGGAACCTCCTCTACCTTGCCGTAGAGCTCGGAGGTGGAAGCCTGGTAAATGCGGCAGGTCTTTGTGAGACCGCAGATCCTGACAGCCTCAAGGACCCTTAACACGCCGGTTGCCACCACGTCTGCGGTGTACTCGGGAACGTCGAAGGAAACCTGAACATGGGACTGTGCCGCAAGGTTGTATATCTCGTCGGGACGCACGCTTCCGATGACCTGCATAAGGCTCATGGAATCTCCCAGATCCCCGTAGTGGAGATGGAAGTTCTCATGGCCCTCCAGGTGGGCTATCCTCTCTCTGTAATCAACGGAGGACCTTCTGATCATGCCGTGGACATCATATCCTTTTTCCAAAAGAAATTCTGCCAGATAGGATCCGTCCTGACCTGTCACTCCTGTTATCAATGCCTTTTTCATAGTTACCTCCGTTAACCCTTTATGTCTAAAAATACGGCCTTGCCGTGTATGAACAGTTCCCCGGCGTCAGCCGGAACAAAAATGCAGTCACCCTTGAAAAAGCAGAAGGAAGAATTATCCGCTCCTGGGCAGTTTATGGTACCGCAGCCGTCTATGCAGAGCAGCACCCTGAAAGAGATCCGGTCGGGTGAATACCTGGCCATATTTTTACAGCGCTCGGTGTTGATGAGCATCCTGTGGACTTCGAAATATCTGCAGCGCCCCAGAAGCTCTCTGGCCATGCCGGGACTGTAGCGCAGCACTCTCATGGGCTGCCTGGGGACCCCTGCGGCCTCCAGATCCGCCACCTCCAACGCCTTGTCCAGATGGAGCTGACGGAGGTTCCCGTCCTTGTCCCTGCGGCCGTAGTCGTAGAGCCTGTAGGTCAGGTTTGAATTCTCCTGGATCTCTGCCACCAGTGCTCCCGCACCTATGGCGTGTATCTTTCCCGCCTCGATAAAGAAGACGTCGTTTTTCCTGATCGGAACCTTCTGCAAAAGTCCCTCAAGGCGCTCCTCTTCTATGGCCTCCCTTAAGGCCTCGGCAGTGACCGAGCGCCTCAGGCCGTACACCAGTGAGCTGTCGGGAGCGGCGTCAAGAACATACCACATCTCGCTCTTTCCCAGCTGTCCGTTTTCATACCGGAAGGCGTAATCGTCGTTGGGATGTACCTGTACCGAAAGATCGCCTGCGGCGTCGATGAGCTTCACCATGATCGGAAGCTGGCCGTCGTCCCTGGGATGGGCTCCGTAATACTCCGGATGGGCTTTCAGCACCTCGGGAAGGCTCATGCCGTCAAACTCTCCGCCGGACACAAGGCTGACGCCGTCGGGATGGGTGGAACACTCCCAGGTCTCCGCCAGCGGAGTCATATTCAGTTCCTTTGAAAAGTCGTCCTTAAGCCGCCTGCCGCCCCAGAGGTAATCCTTGCCGGCAGGCCTTAAAAGGAGCGGCACGCTTCCCATGCCTGAGCTCATTTTGATCCTTTCGGGTTTGTGGTCTGTTGTATCTTGCCGGCCCCGCCGTTGTATGATGCCACGGGTCAGGCTGTTTTGCGGTAGCCTATGGCGGTCACGAAGACAGGTCTGCTGTCACCGCCTCTGTAGCCCTTTACCGCACTCTCAAGGGAGGAGTAAACGCTGCCGGTAAGTCCGTCCTGGCTGTTGTGGACCGCAAAGCCCTTTTCCTCCTTTGTGACACACATAACGTGAAGCCCGCAGCTTATGCCCCTTGGGGCATTGTAGGCTCCAAAGATGAAGCAGTCGTACCGCTCTCCTATCTCTTTGTAGCGCTGTGGACTGATGTCCCCGGCGTAAAACAGTCTGGCGTTGTACCCAGCCTCCTTAAGGAAGCGGACCGCCGCCTTGGGTGAGGTGCCCATGCAGGCGTTCATCACCACGCCCCGGGTCTCAAAATATTCCAGCACATCGCTCATGTTTATCTTAAGTCTGCCCTGGGACATAAACAGCAGTGCATTGAAAACCGCCACCGCCTGGCAGGTGTTTGCCCTGCCGCTTATGGCTCCTTCTTTGTCTACGGCGTTCATTCCTACCGTGCGCCCCGTCAGGCCCTTAAAAGTCCTGTGGCCGTAGCGGAAATCCCTGAGGGCGTTCTGGTCCTCGATATAGCCCGAGGCGTGGGCCCTGCGGTACGCCTCCCAGGCCTCTTTATTCGCGGCCTTGTGCATGGAGACCTCGAAGGGCTTCATGGTGTTCCAATGGGACATGAGCCACATAAAAAATACGGTTAAAATATCCATATCAAGATCACTTTAAAGCTGCACCGTCGGGTTTAATGTCCGTCAGGTCCAGGTATTTGCCAAGCTCAAGGTCAAAGCTTTCGGGAGTGAATTTTGACAGCCCGTCGTTGTGATGGAAGGTCAGTTCTCCGAAGTAAATTTTGTCTCCCACCATGTAAAAATCCGCCCGGACATGCTTAAGGTTCTTTGAAAGCTTTCGCGAAAGCTCCAGGAGCTCTTCGAGTGCGGGAGGCCTGTCCATGGGCTCATGCACCGGGGGCTCTCCGTGAAAGCCCACGTATATCTGGTTCCAGTCGGTATCAAAGATACGGCGCTTGAACTTCCCGGTGGACCTGCCGTGAATAACCTCGATGAGCCTGGGCTCTCCGTCAAAGCAGAATACCTTGTAATCGGCCAGCCCCTCTCCGTCCAGATCCTCCATGTATTTTTCGGCTATGATCCTGGGTTTGATGTCGCGGTATTCCTTCGACCTGCCCACGTAGTAAAAATTGCGTTTAAAGCGCCATCCCAGCTTTCGTTTTATCTTTGAAATGCTGACTTTGCTTTTATCCTTAATGACGTAAACGCCGCCGGAGTCGTGGGTGACCTTTATCACAAAGCTTTGGGGAAGAGCGTCAAGGTCTATGGCCTCGAAGCTGTCCCACACTCCCAGGGTGGGGATTATGTATTTCTCGCCGATAATGGAGGCCACGTATTTTTTGGCCTCGTATTTATCGGTCATCTTCGTGTATTCGTCCCTGAAGTTGTGGAGCTTCAGCCAGCAGAGCTTTTCATTGTAGCCCTTGGGGTTCTGAAGATCCGGGTATTTTTTAAACACGGCGTAGTATCTGCGCCTTAAGTATTCCTCGTCGTCCATCCCCTTGAAGAAACAGAGGGAATTGAGTATGAGGTGGCGCTTGCCGGGGTTGGTTATGAAGTTTTTCAGATGGACCAGGTACTTGTTCATATCACCTGATGGCCTCCAGCCACTTTCCCGATATGGACCGGATGTCAAAGTCGGCAGCCCTTTCCACTGACATTCTGGCGTATCTTTCGCGCAGGGTGGGATCCTCTATGAGGGAGCTCATGGCCCTTGCCAGAAGCACCTCTTCCTTTTCAAGCGGAACCTTTGCATCAAGGAACTCCTCGCTGCACACCGGGGTGAGTATGCCGTATCTGGCGTGCTCCACCATGGTCCTTTGCTTTCGGGTATAGGGCGTGTCGGGAGCCAGTATCTCGCGGGCGCTGGAGGGAAAATCCGTGGAGATTATGGGAAGTCCGCAGGCCAGTGCCTCAAGGAGCATATTTGCAAAGCCCTCGTACCGGGAGGCCGTCACAAAGGCATCGCACCGGGCAGCCACCGCGTAGGGATTGCTGCAGAATCCGGTAAAGGTGATCTTATCGTCCACATCAAGCTCGTGGGCCAGCATCTTTACCCTGTCCAGGTATGAACCGGCGCCGCAGATGATAAGCCGGGCCTCGGGATGCTTTTTGGACAGTGCCGCAAAGGCGCGTACCAGATGCCAGTGACCCTTCTGGGGCGAAAAACGGCCCATGCTCATGAAGTAGAAGGCACCCTTTTCACGGTAGATCCTGGTGTTATCTTCCGCCATTTTTTTGATATAGTCAAAGTCCAGACCGTTGTTGATGGTCATGAGCTTTTTGCTGTCGAGTCCGAAGTTTTTCACAAGGTCGTCGCCGGCCTCATCGGAAACCGCCACCACTCTGTAGGCCATGGGATAGAGCAGCCGCACAAAGGGATGAACGAAAAGCCTGTAGCTCCTGTCATGGCACTGGGAGAGCATGATGCGCTCCGAGACCACCACCTTTGTGTGCCTGCCGCCGGACAGGATGTTGGCGAAATTGGAGCTGTCCATAAAGCTGATGCAGGCGTCGTACCCACCGGTCTTTTTCAACCGTCTTAAGGTGGACAGCCGCTTGAACAGAACCCTTAGCTGGGTAAAGAGGGTCAGTTTCTTGGTAAAGGGCATCCCCAGGGTTATGACGTTGCCGGAATGGGCATAGTCGTAGGGTGAGGTGGCATTCACCAGGATGTCTATTTCCGCCCTGTCCTTAAGTGCGGTGGAAAGATTGCAAACCGCTCTCTCCGCCCCTCCTCCGGTGAGGGTTGATATCAAAAAAAGGATCTTCGGCTTTTCCATCAGAGTCTCCAGTATACGTAGCCGGCCTTTTCGCAGCTCTTTCGGTCGAGTATGCCCTTTATGTCCGCCAATACTCTGTAATCGCCGGCATACATGGAAGCAAGCTTTTCGGGGGTGTAGTCCTTAAAGGCGTCGTGTGCCACGGCGATGACCACCGCGTCAAGATCCTTAAGCTCGCTCTCTCCCACAAAGGAAATGCCGTAGAGGGCTGCTGCCTCGGCGGCGTCGGCAATGGGGTCGTCGATGATTGGCTCTATGCCGTACTCGCGGAGCTCCTCGACAATATCGATGACCCTGGTATTGCGGGTGTCGGGACAGTTTTCCTTAAAGGTAAAGCCCAGGATGGCAACCCTTGCCTCCCTGAGGGGCTTGTCGCCTCCCAGAAGCTTTTTAACAACGTTTTCAGCCACATACCTGCCCATGTCGTCGTTGACACGGCGGCCTGCGGATATGACCTGGCTGCGGTAGCGCAGTCTTTCGGCCTTATAAGTCAGGTAGTAGGGATCAACTCCTATGCAGTGGCCCCCGACCAGGCCGGGATAAAACTTCAGGAAATTCCACTTGGTGCCTGCAGCCTCAAGCACCGCCCGGGTGTCGATGCCCATGCGGTTAAAGATGATGGACAGTTCGTTCATGAAGGCGATGTTTATATCTCTCTGGCTGTTCTCGATGACCTTGGCGGCCTCGGCGACCTTTATGCTCTCAGCCCGGAAAACTCCGGCCTCTATGATCATGGAATAGACCAGGGCAACCTGCTCAAGGCACTCCTCATCCATTCCGGAAACTATCTTTGTGATGTTTTCAAGGCGGTGTACCTTGTCGCCGGGGTTGATGCGCTCCGGTGAATAGCCCACCTTGAAATCCACGCCGCACTTCATGCCGGACTCTTCTTCGAGGATGGGCACGCAGACCTCCTCGGTGACTCCGGGATAAACGGTGGATTCAAATACGACTATGGAGCCCTTTTTAAGGTTGCGGCCCACTACCCTGGCGGCGCCCTCCACAGGAGAAAGATCCGGGGTCTTGTCGTCTTTGACGGGGGTGGGTACGGCTACGATATAAAAGAGGGCCTCCTTGAGATCCTTTTCATCTGAGGTGAAGGAAACGGAGGTGGCGGCTATGGCTTCATCACCCACTTCGTGGGTGGGGTCCACGCCGCTTTTGTAGAGATCTATCTTTTTGACATTGAGGTCAAAGCCTATGACATCAACATGCTTTGCAAAGGCAACCGCTATGGGCATGCCTACATATCCAAGACCTACGACCGCAAGGGGCGCGGTCCTGTTTTTAAGACTTTCGTATACGCTCATGACAACTCCGGGATTTTGCTATTTTGCCCGCCCCCAAAGGGGGACGTTGGCATTCAAACCCAAAATGTATTCTACCATAAAATATCGAAAAAAAAAAGGTGTCGGGGGACTGTGCCCCTGACACCTTAAGTTCAATCTCAGCCAAGCTGTGCGGCAACCTCTGCTGCGAAATCTTCGTTCTTCTTTTCCATGCCCTCGCCAACCTCGAAACGGATGAACTCGGAGATGGTAAGATCCTTGGATACGCTCTCAAGATACTTGCCGACGGGCTGCTTGCCGTCCTCAGCCTTAACGTATACCTGATCCATAAGGCAGATCTCCTTGAGCTGCTTGGAGATACGGCCCTCAACAAGACCTGAGAAGATCTTGTTCTCGATGTATGAAGCCTTGCCCTCAAGAGCGATACCCTTGAGAACCTCGATATCCTCCTTGGGAAGGAAGTTGAAGAGGTACTTGTCGTTCTTCTTCTCTTCGTATACTGCCTTGCCCTCTTCGCTGAACTTGCCGCCTGAGATAGCCTTGTCAAAGACTTCTGCAAGGATGGGCTTGGGAAGAGTTGCGGGATCGTTGAGTGAGCTGTCGATGATGGTCTCGCGAAGCTTAACGTTCTCTTCCTCGGACATATCGGAACGCTTGATGAACTCGGGGTTCATTGCTGCAACCTGCATAGCGATGTTTGTGAGGGCTTCCTTGATGGAATCGTCGCAGGAAACGCCCTTCGCACCTACGATAACGCCGATCCTTCCGCCGCCATGGATGTAGGTTACGACTGCATCAGCCTCAACCTTCTTGAATCTGCGTACGGAAAGCTTCTCGCCGATGGTGGCTGTCTTCTCAACAAGAGTATCCTTAAGGCCGTTCTGCTCAAGAAGAGTCTCAACATCCTCTCCGTTCACGCCGCCTGCAAGACCTGACTTAAGTGCCTGATCCGCAACATCCTGAACGAATGTCTGGAACTGCTCGTTCTTTGCAACGAAGTCGGTCTCGGAGTTAACCTCAACCACTACCGCCTTTTTGTTATCCTCAACAGCTACGCGGCAGATACCCTCTGCTGCGATCCTGGCTGCCTTCTTAACTGCCTTTGCGGCTCCGCTCTTCTTGAGAACGTCAACGGCTGCTTCCATGTTGCCGTCTGTCTCGTTGAGAGCCTTCTTACAATCCATCATACCTGCGCCGGTCATTTCGCGAAGCTCTTTGACCATAGCTGCTGTAATATTAGCCATTTTTACCTCCTGATAAATTCTATCTTATGCTTCCTGCTCGGTTACTTCCTCTTCGGACTCTGCCTCTGCATCATATGCATCGCCGGTAGCGCCCTGGTTTGCCTCGATAACGGCATCTGCCATCTTTGAGGTGATGAGCTTTACGGCACGGATAGCGTCGTCGTTTCCCGGGATGACATAGTCAAGCTCCTCGGGATCGCAGTTGGTATCAGCTACGCCCACAAGAGTGATGCCCAGAGCATGAGCCTCCTGAACACAGATGTGCTCCTTCTTGGGATCGATGACAAAGATAGCATCGGGAAGTCTCTTCATGTCCTTGATACCGCCGATGTTTCTCTCAAGCTTCTCCCACTCTTTCTTAAGCTTAATAACTTCCTTCTTGGGGAGTACGTCGAAGGTGCCGTCGGTAGCCATGGTCTCAATCTCCTTGAGACGTGCGATACGGCCCTTGATGGTCTTGAAGTTGGTCAGCATTCCGCCGAGCCATCTCTCGTTAACATAGAACATTCCGCAACGCTCTGCCTCTGACTTGATGGCATCCTGAGCCTGCTTCTTGGTGCCTACGAAAAGCACGGTGCCGCCGGTAGAGGCTACATCCGAAATTGCCTTGTAAGCGTCATCAACCATTCCTACTGTCTTCTGAAGGTCGATGATGTGGATCCCGTTTCTCTCGGTGAAGATGTAGGGAGCCATTTTGGGGTTCCATCTTCTGGTCTGATGTCCGAAGTGTACACCTGCTTCAAGCAGCTGCTTCATAGAAATTACGCTCATTTTCTTTCTCCTTTTCTTTTGGTTTTGCTTCCGCAGACTTCAATACCGCGCATCCCGGTGAGCTACCGGACCATTCGCGGCTCCGCCTGCGTGTATCCTTTATTCCCTGCGGTTTCCCACAGGAAAGTAAAAACAACTTGCGAATTATAGCATATTTTTATCTGACCGTCAATATGCCTGCTATCTCCACCTGGGATGCTCCCCTGGGGATCATTTTGTGACCCGTGGTGATGCGTCTGTCGTAGCCCTTGTCACAGAGGAACCTGTCAAAGGCTGCGGCGTCACTTATCAATCCCGCTTCCTTGAGCCTTGAGGCCACCATGGTGGAGGACTCTCCTCCCACTACCGTGATGGAGACGTAGCCGTCGGGGGCCGGAGTCGTGGGCTTTGCACTCTCGGGATCTATCTTGGGAAGGGACGAGGAGCTGCTCGAAGATTTCTTCGATGAGGATGTCTCCTTTCCCTTTGCGGAAGAGCTGCTCGAGGATTTCTTCGACGAAGATGTCTCCTTTCCCTTTGCGGAAGAGCTGCTCGAGGATTTCTTCGACGAAGATGTCTCTTTCTCCTTCACGGAAGAACTGCTCGAAGATTTCTCTTCGCTCTTTTCCTTAACCGGGGAACTGTTCGAAGATTTCTCTTCGCTCTTTTCCTTTACGGAAGAACTGCTTGAGGTTTTCTCTTCGCTCTTTTCCTTAACCGAGGAACTGCTTGAAGATTTCTCCTCGCTCTCTTTCATCGATGAACTGCCTGAAGTTTTATCTTCGCTCTTTTTCTTAGCCGAGGAACTGCTTGAGGACTCCTCACCCTTACTCTCGTTCTCCGAAACCTTATCGGGGAACTCCAGCAGTTCTATCTTGGGCTTGTCCACGCTCACCGAGGAGCCCGGACTCATGGCCTCGGACAGTACCTGTTCTCCCTTTTCGGTCATGCCAAGGGCTCTGGCCTTTTCTTTTATCTGTGCGTCGCTCATGGGCTCGGTCTTTGTGGTGGCTCCCATCAAAAGGGCGGTGACCACGATGCCTATACCCAGGCCCCGCAAATAGGAACGAAGCCTCATCACTTTATCCCCTCAAAAAGATCGATCACAAGCTTAACCTCTCCCATGCCGAGTCCCAGCTCCCTGGCAACCTCGACATTGGATTTGCCCTCTCTGTGAAGCTGGAGGATCATGTCGTTTTTATTGCGGCCGGGAGTCCTGGCCTCGTCCAGAGCCATATCGATATTGGCATTGGCTCTGACCGTGCGCTTCGCGGGAGCCTTCTTTTTACGGGCGGCCTCCTGCTGCGCCCTGTCTATCCTTGCATCTGCCGCAGCCGAAGCCATGGCCAGCCTCTCGATGGCTGACATGGGACGGTTAGGCAGAGCCGATTCCTCGGGTTCAATGGGAAGGGGCACGATGGGCGTGAATTCCTCGGGCTCGGGAGCCGGTGCAGGCGCCTCCTCCCTGATGACTTCCTCGCTCTCCTTGATGACCTCGGCGCTTTCCTTTATGACCTCTGCAGTCTCTTTCTGGACATGCTGGGCCTCTCTCACCGTGTTCTTAAGATCCACGGATTTTTCGTTCAGCATATCATAGAGAAAGAGGACCTCCTGGTGATTCTTGTCGATGCCGGTCATTACGGACTCGGAGTACTCGCTGAGGGCCATGATCTTTTCGTTGGTGACCCTGTCCATGGAGCCCTCGGCCCTTTCCACGGCGTACCTCACGGTCTCATCCACCGCGTCGCTTATCCTGTCACGGGCGGCAGACACCTCTTCTTCCACGGCTTCGCTGATGGCCTTTTTATCAATGGAACCGCCGCTTTCGCCGCTCCTGCCCTCAGGCAGGAAAAAGCTGATTATAAAGATCGCCGCTCCGCATATGAGCAGCGCTATTTCCATTCCTGTCATAAATATTTCCTGTAGCATTCGAAAAGGGGATTTACATCCCCTTTTTGCATAACCAACCGCTTTGGCATTCTACCATATTCCAATACATAAAACAAGCATATTTTACACGGTGAGGTTAAAACCTCCGCCGGGATGCTTTACCACAACCCTCTCCTTGGGCTGCTCCTTTTTCTTGCGCTTTTGGCCCCCGTCTCCGAAGTAGCTGCCCAGCCCGCCGCCGGCATTCTCGCTGTCGGTCTCTGTGCGCTGTCCCTCCTGGACGGTGCTTGCCTTTTGCTCCGCGTTCTTTTCAACCTGGACCTGGGAATTGCCCTGGTCTATAACAGGCTTTGCGTCATCATGCTGTTTTATCGCGGAAAAGTCCTGCGTGCGGGATACCATCCCATTCATCTCTACCGGTGAAACGCCCAGCATACATTACCTCCCGGTCATCCGGACATGCCGGTGACGCCTTAAATATCTTTGAACAGCCCGCTTTAGAAGGGCTTTAATACTACCTCATCGTCCTCCAGGGCAAATCTGCAGTAGTCGTAGTTTGATTTAACCGCCAGGGCACCTTCGGATATAACCACCTTTGTGCCCGGCCATGCCCGGCCTCTTACCTTGACGCAGGCCCCCCGGGTCTCCCTGAAGGTCTGGTTTATCTTTTCTATCTCTTCGTTGTTGGACTTTATCCTGAACTTGAGACGCTTGATCATCTCGGAATAGTCCTTTGCCTGAGCCATCTGCTCTGGCTCTATGTGCCCGCCCCTGCCCAAACGCTCACCGAAGGCCCTGACCATGGGCTCAAGCCTGTCGATGTTTTTCTGGGTGGCGGCGTTATCGCGCTGAAGATCGCCGATCTTGCGACGGAGCCTGGGATCCGCACCAACCTCAACCACCGTGGTGACTCCGGTCTCCGAGCCCAGTTCCTTGGCCTCTATCATATCAGTGGCCCTTACGGTGCCGCCGATGATAAAGCCCTTTTTGCCCTCAACCACCACCTGCTTGCCGGATGATACCGTGGAGTGGATGATGGCTCCCGTGTCTATCTTGCCTCCGGCGCTCACCGTGGCATTTTCGATGAACCTGCAGTAGATATCGCCCTCGGCCTCAAGGAAGCCCTTGTTCATGCCGTTCATGCCCCGGGAAACTATGATACGTCCCCCGGCCCTGATGTCGGAGCCCTCAACAAAGCCCTTAATATCGACATCTCCGGTGGCGCTTACGGAAAATCCGGCCATGACATTGCCGGAGATCTCTATATTACCGTCGAAGGAAATATTGCCTGTGGTCATATCCACATCGACCAGCTGGAGCACGTTTTTGCAGACTACCTTGTCATCTTCAAGTACAACATAGCCGTTGATGTTTGACAAAAGCTCAAGTCCGTCCTCTGCCACATAGCAGTGCTCGTTGTGCTTGAACTGGACATCCGCGGGCCTGGTGGGACGCATTTCCTCGCCCCTTACATTGCTGCCCGCCACTCCCGGATCCGGAGGGGTTTTGACAGCCAGAAGCTCGCCAACGGTACACTCTGTGATGTTTTCGATGTCGTGGTAATCAACGGTACCGTCCTCGTTTAACTTGGGCGCCCCGCTGGGATTTGTATTGAACAGATAATCTATCTTGCCGTCGGTGCTGTCAATAAAGGGCTTTCCCTTTGCCAGCACTATATCGGTGCAATAGTTTCGATCACGCAGAAATGCGTCGATGGAGTCATAATCTATACCGAAGACAATACCGTTAAACTCCAGGTCGTAAAGAAGCTCCTCACGGTTGATGAGCTCGCCGCCCTTGAAGGGCGCATAGAACCTGGCGGTGACCAGCATTGCATCGGGAGAGACGTTCATGATCATCATCTCTCTCTCGATGATGGCCTTTTCCGGTGAAAGGAAAAGTTCCATATCACGTTCTTCGCTGATGGCATCATCAAGCTCAAGGATATCAAAATAGAAATCCTTTCGCTCAAGATAATCTGCCGTTTCCTTGACGGAAAGCTTCTCTCCGCCTTCCTCGGCCGGAATGATATGCAGATAGGTGCCGTCCCCCTTGACGATCACCTGAAAGTACCCGTTACGACCCGCCATAAAAATACCTCGTTTACATCAGGCCCCCAACAGCCCCATGTATTTGCCCAGCTTCTTTTTCATCTTGGCAAGAGCCTTTGAATGAAGCTGTGAAACTCTCGATTCCGAAACCTCAAGAACGTTACTGATCTCCTTGAGTGTAAGCTCTTCATAGTAGTAGAGCAAAACAACCTTTTTTTCTTTTTCCGTCAGAACCTCAAGAGCTTCAACCAGCTTTTCCTTCATTTCGGCCTTGAGTGTCACCTCTTCCGGGGTGTCGAACCTCTGCCTTACGCTCCTGTCGATGGGAGCTTCGGTGCCCTGGTCAGTGAACTCATTGAGCGAGACAACGTTTGTCACCAGAAGCTGCTGCTGCCACTCGGAGTATTCGTCTTCGCTGATGCCCAGGGATGCAGCCACTTCCTCGTCCGTGGCGTTCCTGCCGCTGGCGCTTTCGATCTCCTTGATGGCGGTCTCAATACGCTTCTGTTTCTGACGGACTGTCCTTGGTATCCAGTCCATTTTGCGGATCTGATCAAGGATCGCTCCGCGAATCCTCAGGCTCGCATAGGTCTCGAACTTTACGTCTTTAGCCGAGTCAAATTTATCTATGGCGTCTATGAGGCCGAAAATACCGTAGCCCACCAGATCGTCATATTCTACATTGTACCCCAGGTACATGGAAAGTCTGCCGGCAACAAGCTTCACAAGGGGAGCATATTCAAGGATAATCTGCTCCCTCAGCTCTGCCGAACGGCTTCGCGAGTATTCATCCCAAAGCTTTTTCCTTTTCGCTTCGTCCATGCCTTCTCCAAACAGGCCGGAAGATTACTCCTCTCCGGGCTCAACCTCCTCACCGGTTCCGGTATCTTCTTCCGATCCCTCTTCCCCTTCGCCGTCTTCCGTGTCGGCGCCTTCAACGGGGATGATTATCTCTATTTTGTCAAGCAGTATCTTAATGATGCCGCCTATTATCCAGAAGATGAGCAGTGTGACCAGAATGATCACCAGGGCTCTCAACAGGTCCATACCCTGAATAAAGGTATACACCGCCGCCACAAGCCCAGCCAGGAGCATTACTATGGCGGGCACGGGCTTTGTCTTGAGATGCCTGATCTCGGGCTGCATTTCCTGACGCAGCTCATCCTCTATGTGTATTTCCTTTTCATTCTGCTGCGGCAAAGTATAAACCTCTCATTCGGTCAGATAGTCCTTACGGGCTTACCTACGGACTTGATTATATAATCGCCGCTCTCAGGATAAAACTCTACGGTACGACCGTAATTTTCTCCCGTGTCCTCTGCAAGGATGGGGATGCCAAGCTCTTTGAGCTTTTTCTTAACAGCCTGAACATTTCTGTCGCCCACACGCATGAGATCGCTCTGGGACTGGAGCTTGAACATCTGGGCACCGCCTGCGATCTTTGCCACCATACGGCGTCTTACGGCACCGGCCTTTTCCATCTGCTTTACCAGCTCGACAAGAGCGGTATCCGCAAACTTGGCGATATTGCCGTTATTGTTAACAGACGTACTGTCGGGCAGCATTACGTGCGCAAGTCCGCCCACCTTTGTCTGAGGATCTCTGATGGCAACTCCAACACAGGAGCCGAGTCCCAAGGTCGTCACAGAATTGGGGCTGAGGCATATTTTGAGGTCTGCCATGCCGACCTTTATCATTTCTCCCATATTAACTCCCTTGAATTACATACCCAATGCCGATAACATCTTGCCGTATGACGGAAGATCGGGAACAAGTACGAAGTATCCGTCAATAGTTGAAAAATCAGTGAATGTGGTTTCTATCATCAGCATCTTGTCGCCCATCTCGCCGAACTCGATGGCGGGTACCGACAAAAGAGCTCCTGCCATATCAACACAAAGATCGGGGATCGAAGGGATGATCTTCATGTTTGTCAGAGTTGAAAGGGAGTTAAGGTAAGCTCCGGTGATGATGTTTCCGATCTCTTTGAGGGCTGACATCTCCATCTCGCTGAAGGAGTCCTCGTTTTCGGGAGGCATGCCTCCCATGAGCCTGGACACAAGATCGTGAGCCGATTTCTCAGCCATGAGGAACATGATGCTTCCGTTAAGGTCACCTTCTATCCGAAGGTAGATACCGGCCACCAGCAGCTCCTCACCGCCCATGGCCTCTCCGACCTGGGAAAACTCCAGCAGATCGATCTTGGGAACGCTGATGTCAACCTTTGTGTTGAGAAGCTGTGCCAGTGAAGTGGCCGCGTTGCCCGCTCCGATGTTTCCGATTTCACGCAGAACGTCAAAATACATTCCGTCTACGTTGTTAAGATCAAGATTAGCCATAAGAATTAAATACCCCCGCGCCTGTTTATGAAGGCTCTTTCTCGCCGATTATAAGGTGCATGTCCAGCAGGGATATAAGCCCGCCGTTGTTTTTACCGACACCGGTAATATAGTTGGTACGCTCATCCTTGGAGTCGTATGCCACCTTGTCGATGCAGGTCTCGTCAAGGGTAACAACCTCTTTGACCTCGTCAACCAGGATTCCGATAGCTGCATCCGACTCAAGCTTGATGATGACTATCCTGGTGATGTTTGTGTATTCATCGTCGGGAAGTCCCATCTTTATGCGAAGGCTCATTACCGGGATAACCTCACCGCGGAGGTTGATAACGCCCTTGAAGTAGTTCTGGATCTTGGGGACCCTGGTAATGTGCTGCATGCGAACTATGTTGTCTATGTATTTGATATCTATTCCGTAATGCTCATCGCCGAGACGGATGACCATGTACTGGATCTTTTCGTACTCCACGCCTGTGCCGAGGATGTTTTCTTCTGTCATTGTCTTCTCCTTTCAAATACCTTCGGGAAAATAGGTAATCCCTACAGCAGTACGTTTGCGTCAACGATAAGAGCGACCTCGCCGTCTCCGAGGACGGTTGCACCGCTGATGATCTTGCTGCCGTTTATATACTTGCCGAGTGACTTGATAACGATTTCCTGCTGTCCGATGAGGTTGTCAACAACCACGCCGGCCTGGGAATCGCCCTTCTTAACAACAACTACCACAAGGTTCTCGTTGGGATCCTTGAGGCTCTCGGTGTCAAGCACATCTGCCAGACGCACCAGAGGGATGACGTTGCCGCGAAGCTGCATAACCTCTTTCGCCTGTACCAGCTTGACTGCCGATGCGGGAATATCCTCGATGGTATCGATGGAGCCCAGAGCGATGGCGTATTTCTCGCCGCCGACCTCAACCATGAGTGACTGGATGATAGCCAGGGTAAGAGGAAGCCTGATGGTGAAGGTGGATCCCTCTCCCAGGGTGGTCTTTACGGAAACATCGCCGCCCAGAGCCTCGATCTTTGATTTAACAACATCAAGTCCGACGCCTCGGCCGGATACGTCGGTAACCTGCTTTGCGGTGGAGAATGAAGGCAGGAACAGCAGGTCAATGATCTCCTTATCGGACATCACTGCGGCCTGATCCGCGGTAATGGTACCGCGCTCGATAGCCTTTGCCTTAACCTTTTCTACATCGATACCGTTACCATCGTCCTGTACCTCGATGACTACGTTGTTACCGTCCTGATATGCGTTGAGGATGATGGAACCAACCTCGGGCTTGCCGCGCTCAACACGTACATCGTTGGGCTCAAGACCGTGGTCTGCGGAGTTACGCAGCAGGTGCATCAGAGGATCTCCGATCTCGTCTACCACGGTACGATCCAGCTCGGTTTCCTCGCCGGACATGTAAAGTTCCATCTTTTTGTCCAGTTTTTTCTGAAGATCCCTGATCATGCGGGGGAACTTCTGGACTACGCTCTCGATAGGCACCATGCGGACCTTCATGACCGACTCGTGGAGGTTTGTGGTAACGCTCTCCAGGTACTCTATCTGCTCATTTACTGCCTGGTTCTTTTCGCCCTCGGCTACGGAGGTGGTTGCGGATACCAGAGAGTTCTTTGCGATGATAAGCTCGCTGACCAGATTCATGAGGTCATCCAGCTTTTCGATGTCCACACGCACTGTCCTGTTTGCAACGGGCTTGCCTGTCTTCTTGGGAGCTGCTCCGCCGGCTGCTGCGGCTGCCTGCTTTGAGTCGCCCGACTTTGCCTCGGTCTTTGCACCGGCTGCTGCGGGAGCGGGCTTTGTCTCCTCTTTTGACTCTGCCTCGGGTGCGGGCTCTTCGCCGGTATCCTCTGCTGCCGCAAACTTGGAAGTATCAACAGCCTGACCTACAACATTTTCAATCTCGGATACGGACTTGGCTGCCGCGATGAGCTTGTCAATGGGCTCTGCCGAGATAACGTACATGCTGAAATCAAATTCGAATTTCTCATCCTCAATGTCCTGGGATGAAGGATTGCTGACCACAACCTCGCCCATCTCTTCGATGGCCTTGAATACCAGGAAGGCTCTCGCCGCCTTAAGTATGCAGCTCTCCTGGATATAAACGGTGATACCGTATACGTTCTGTCCCTGTGCTGCGGCTGCGGAAAGAACGGAAGCCTGGGACTCGTCCAGTTTGATCTGATCCCATTTTCCGCCGTCTGCCGCGGGTGCTGCTGCGGGTGCCTCGGCTGCGGGTGCTGCCTCGGCTGCGGGCGCTGCTGCGGGTGCTGCTGCCTTACCGTCTCCGCCTCCCAGCTCCTCCTCGAGGATCTGGTTCAGGGCCTTAATAATATTTTCGTTATCGTTGGTACCCTCGTCACTTGTTTCCTGTATGCTTGTGAGGTACTGCTCAAGGGCATCCAGTCCCTGGAAAAGAACATCGATAAGGTTGCTCTTGACCTTCATGTTGCCGTTTCTTACCTCGGTGAAGACATTCTCCATGTCGTGGGTAAGATTCTGCATCCTCTTGTAACCCATGGTACCCGCCATACCCTTAAGGGAATGTGCGGCGCGGAAGATCTCATTGATACAATCCTCGTTATCGGGCTCCTGCTCCAGGATCATCAACTGATCCGAGAGGCTTTGGATATGCTCCTTTGTCTCGTCAATGAAAATTTCCAGATACTGACTTACATCCATTTTTGTACCTCCTTAGTGTCTCCGTCGCCTATTTTGTGCCAACGTTTTTCACTATGGCATCAGCCACTTTGTCAAGCGGCACGACCTCGTTAACAAGCCCCGATACCGCCACGGCCTTTGGCATGCCGTATACGGCGCAGGTTTCCTCGTTTTGAGCTATAACGTGGATCTTCTTTTTGGTGTCCAGGTTTTTGATACCCTCTGTGCCGTCGGCCCCCATCCCCGTGAGTACCGCACAGCAGATCTGCGCATATCCCGAATCCATGAGGGATTCGTACATGTAGTTGGCGCAGGGCCTGACCCCTTCTCTGGTAGGCTCGTTGGTGTAGAAGATGCGGTAGTTTCCGCCGCTCTTTGACACCTTCATGTGCTTGCCTCCGGCTGCTATGTATACCCAGCCCTTTTCAAGTTTGTCACCCTCTTCAGCCTCTTTTACGTGGACCTGTGAAAGGGTGTCAAGCCGCTCTGCAAGGGACTTGGTGAAGCCTGCGGGCATGTGCTGTACCAGGAGCACCGGCGCGTTGAGATTGCCGGGGAGCTTGGGTATGACCTGCTGCAGTGCCTTCGGACCGCCGGTGGAGCTTGCGATGGCCACGATCTTTTCGCCGCTGATAAGCTCTATGGGGCGAAGAGTGGGCGGGCCTGAGATGTTTCGCCTTGCGGTAAAGGTGGATGTGGGTGGCGTGGCAACCTTGCGTTCGAAGGAGGACATGCCTCCCGCAGGTTTGTCATGCCATGCCGCCTGGGGTTCGCCGTAGGCTCTTGCCACAACTGCCAGCAGTGCGAGGAAATGCTTTTTGAATTCATCGCTGCTGGTGTCAAGCACACCCTCGGGTTTCTGTATAAAGTCCACCGCTCCAAGCTCCAGAGCCTCGATGGTCTCTCTGGTGTCCTTGGCTGTCTGGGTGGAAAACATCATGACCCTGGCCCTGATCCGCTGGTTCTGCATCTCTCTGAGAAGCTCGAGTCCGTTCATCCTGGGCATGTTAACATCCAGAATGACTGCGTCATAGCTCTTTTTTTTCAGCAATTCAAGGGCTTCGAGACCGTTCCTGGCAGTATCTTCCACCTCGAATCTGCTGTCAAGGGCTATTATATCACAGGCAACTCTTCTCATGAGTGCTGAGTCGTCAACAATTAGTATTTTTTTGCTCATTCTCCCATCTCTTTTCTGCGAATTTTGCGCTCTTCCTCAAAGATGTATTTGATGATGGTCTCCCTCTCGTCGGCGAGCATATTTATAAACTGTACCCTGTTCTCATACTCTCCGGGCCTGTCCGGCAGCTGCCTGGAGCTTAAGACCACCCCGAGAGTGTTGAACTGCATGGGTTTGTTACCGATGTTCAGTGAGAAAGAAAAGTATATCTTTGTATCCTTTTCGTAGAAGGTCTTGGTGACGAACCTTACGCCGCCGCCGCTGATGTCCACTATCACTCCGTCCTTCATGACAAAATCGGTGCCGAAGAACTCCACGTGATTGTCGAACTGAAGCTCCTGCTCCGCGTTGATGGCGGTGCACTTCATGTCAAGGATGGTGTTGAGGCGGTAGTACTCTCGCCTCTGGAATTTCCGAAGTCCGCTTGTGAGCTCAACCGTGGCCACAACCACGTTGTTACTCTTGTATCTGTCCTTTACCACTGCGTAACACTGGAAAAGACCGGCGGAGGTGAAAAAGCAGAGCTCGTATTCCTGTCCCATGGAAAGCAGTACCAGCCTGCTCCCCTCCATGGGCATGTTGATCTTGAGCTCGTCATCCGATACTATGTCAAAAACCCTGGTGTGATACTGGGTGACATCCATACTGTCGTTTTTTCTGATGCGGGAGACGTCTACTCTGTCTCCCGGCTTAACAAATCTGCTTAATACCGGCATAGGTAACCTCCGTCATGTTAATGCCTTTTAGTGCCCATGGCAAAGCTTGTCAAAAATCCCGACATGCCGCGCCTTATGGAACGCTGAGACTGCTCCAGGTTGAGCAGAACCGCCGCCAGAGAGGCAAACGCCCTGGCCGAGCGGGAATTCGGATTCTGTATGCATACGGGACTCTGGAGCATCACAGATCTCGAGAGCTGTGAATCCTGGGGTATGACTCCCAGAAATCCAAGGTCCATCTTGAGGTAGCTTTTGACCACTGCGTTGAGTTTCTGATAAAGCTGCTGGCCCTCCTGGGTGTCCTCCACCCTGTTGGCTATCATCTTTATCTTTGTCTCGGCGGGAGCGAACCGCTCGTGCCTGCCAAGCGATTTCAGCAGTGAGTAGGAATCCGTAATGGATGTGGGCTCCGGCGTGGTAACCAGAAGCACCTCACCGCTGGCCACCAGGAACTCCAGCACCGTGCCGGAAATACCGGCTCCGGTGTCTATGATGATGATATCCGCCATGGAGTCGAGCTGGGCTATTGAGTTTACCAGTACCCCAACCTGCTGCATGTTCAGCTGGGAAAGCTGGGCTATTCCGCAGCCTCCGGAGACAAACCCGATATCCATGGGCCCCGTGGTGATCACGTCGGCTATGGATGATCCGTGGTATATCACATCCGCCAGGTTATGCTTCGGCACGGCGCCGAACATTACCTCTATATTTGCAAGGCCGAAATCCGCATCGAAGATGATGACCCGCTGTCCGAGTTTTTTGAACTCGACGGCCAGGTTTATTGCGACGTTGGACTTTCCGACGCCGCCTTTGCCGCTGGTGACGGTTATCACCCGGGCAACTCTTCTCTGGGACTGGCTCCTGACTATATTTCTGAGCTCAGATGCCTGATCCAAAATCTTTCTCCCTTGTAGAGATCTTTATTCGCCGCCCAACAACTTCTTGACCGTGGTCTGAGGGTTGAAGGAGGCTATGTCACCGGGTACGTTCTGCCCCATGGTCACATAGGACATGGTAGCCCCGGTATGCTGCTTGATATTCCAAAGATTTCCGAGCTCTCCGGTCTCATCGAGCTTGGTAAAGATGAGTTTGTATTCATCTAGCTCCTTGTAGGTGTCGGAAATCGCGATAAGGTCCTTGTATTTCGTGGTGGCCGAAAGCACCAGGTAAACCTCTTTTTCGGCGACATCATCAAGGGCGTGCAAAAACTGCCTGGTGCCCTCCTTGAGGTCGTCGTTCTTCGGGGAGTGCCCTGCGGTGTCCACCATTATGTAGTCGTAACCGGAAAACTCCTCGTAGGCCCCCTTCATCTCTTTTTCGGTGTATACAACCCTGAAGGGAGTCTCCATTATGTTTGCATAGGTCTTCAGCTGGTCCGTGGCGGCTATCCTGTAGGTGTCCGTGGTGACCAGTGCTACCTTCTTTTTCTCTTCGATGCACAGCTTTGATGCGATCTTGGCTATGGTGGTGGTCTTGCCCACTCCCGTGGGACCTATGAAATAAACCACTCTGGGACCCTTTGATGCGGGCTGGACTGTCACTGCCTGACCGAACATGAGGATCATCTTCTGATAGATACCCGAGAGGATACTGTCGATGGATATAGCCCTGTCCCCCCGGCTGAGCTCCTCGATCTCGCCGATTATCTCATTGGCGTACTTTTCGTCTACCTCGTTTTCGATGAGAGTGTTGTAGATGAGGCGGAGCATCCGCATCTCGTCGTCGGTCTCATTATTTTTATCCTCGGCGGGGGCGGCTTTTTTTTCGCCCTCGTCCTTTTTAAGGGTCTCGGCTATGAGGGAGTGGAGGCTCTCAAGCTTTTCCTCTATCTTTTCCCGGTCCGGCTCAGGCGAGGGCGCCTTAGGCTCGGGTGCGTCATCGGGAATGACATCGGGGAACTGCGGCTTTTTCTCGGCGGGCTTTTCGGCTGTTTTTTTCACGGGAGGGTTGTCGCTCTCCTCCTCAACGGCTGCCGTGACCTCCACGATGGAGGGCTTGAATATGGCAAAAAGGCCCTTGGGACGTATGGTTTTCACATTCATGATCACCGCCGTGCTCCCCAGCTCCTTAATAGCCGCCTCAGTGGCTTCTTTTTCGGTTTTTGCCTGAAACCTCTTGATTATCATCTTTCGAGTGCTGTGTGTTGTATCTAACGGTATAGATTTATACTAAACTCGGAAAACGCAAGCGTTTCCCTCGTGATACGGGGCCCACCAATGCTTCGCATCGGTTCCCCCTGTATCTATAATACCACACTTTTACTGAATAGTTAACCTATCATACCCACCGACTGGAGCTCCACATTGCTGTCGATCTCATTGTATGAGACAACCACCAGATCCTTGAAGTAATCCTCCGTCAGTTTCTTGTAGTACATCCTGACTATGGGGGAGGTCACCACAACGGGAGTCTTGCCCGCATCCTCAAGCTTTTTGATCTCTGCCTCGGTTGCGGCCATAACCGCCTTAATGCGGGCCGGATCGAGGGTGAGATAAGCGCCCTGCTCGGTCTGCTTGACTGAAGCCATGATTTCCTGCTCAAGCTTGGGATCGAGGGTGACGACGCTGGTGGTCTCATTGGGCGGGAAGTACTTTGAAGAGATCGCTCTCTTTAAGCTCTGGCGGGCGTACTCCGTGAGCACGTCCGTATCCCTTGTCATGACGGCGTAATCCGCCAGGGTCTCGAATATTGTAAGCAGGTCTCTGATGGAGATCCCCTCCTTCAGGAGATTCTGCAGTACCTTCTGGATCTCGCCAAGGCCCAGGAGCTTGGGAATGAGCTCGTCCACAAGGGAGGGATTGGTCTCGCGCAGGTTGTCCACAAGGTTCTGGACATCCTGTCTGGTGAGGAGCTCGCTTATGTGCTGCCTTATGACCTCGGTCAGATGGGTTGCGATGATGGATGGTGAATCCACCACGGTGTAGCCCATGGACTCCGCTCTCTCCCTCTGTCCCTCCGTGATCCAGATGGCGGGGAGGTGGAAGGAGGGCTCGAAGGTGGGGATACCGGTGATCTCTTCCTCTACGAAGCCGGGATTCATGGCCATGTAGTGATCGAAGAGGATCTCGCCCTCGGAAACCTGAATACCTTTTATCTTTATGATATACTGGTTGGGATTCAGCTGTATGTTATCCCTCAGTCGTATGATGGGCACCACGGTACCAAGCTCAAGTGCTATCTGACGCCTGATCATTACCACTCTGTCAAGGAGGTCGCCGCCCTGGTTCACATCAGCCAGAGGAATGATACCGTAACCGAACTCCAGCTCGATGGGATCCACCTGCAGCAGGGAAACAACGTTTTCCGGCTTGCGGATCTCTTCGGCGGATTCCTCTTCCGTGTCGACAACAGCTTCTACCCTGGCCTCTTCCACCGTGCTCTGGATCATCCTGCCGCATACGATGAAAATAGCCCCCAGTGCCACAAAGATCACAGGGTTAAGGGGCGTAACTATGCCCAGAAAGGCTATGGTGGCACCCACGAAATACAGGGACTTTGGCACGCCGAAAAGCTGCCCCACCAGGAGGGTTCCGAAGTCAGCGCTCTTGCTGGCCTTGGTCACCAGAATACCGGTGGACAGCGATATCAAAAGGGAGGGTATCTGGGATACCAGTCCGTCACCTATGGTGAGGATGCAGTAGGTGTTGATGGCGTCCGAAAAATCCATTCCCTGCCGCAGAACGCCCATGGCCACTCCGCCCACAAGGTTGATGGCGGTGATGATAAGGCCCGCTGTGGCATCTCCCTTAACGTACTTCACGGCACCGTCCATGGCGCCGAAGAAGGAGCTCTCCTCCTGAAGCTTTTCCCTGCGCTTCTTTGCCTCTTCGTCATCGATGGCGCCGGTGTTCAGATCCGCATCTATGGCCATCTGCTTACCGGGCATGGCGTCCAGAGTGAATCTGGCGGTAACCTCGGCTACTCGCTCGGAACCCTGGTTGATCACCATGAACTGAATGACTATCAGCACGATGAATACTATGGCGCCTACTATTATATCATTTCCGCCCACATACTGTCCAAAGGTTACCACAACGTTTCCGGGGTTACCGGTGGTGAGTATCAGCTTTGTACTGGATATGTTCAGGGAAATACGGAACAGTGTGGTAAAGAGCAGCATGGTAGGGTACAGTGACATGTCCAGCACCTCTTTTGCAAAGATGGTGTTGAAAAGCACCGCAAAGGCAATGGCCATGTTGAATGCAATACACACATCCAACACCCCCGAAGGGATGGTAACGATCATGAATACAAAGGCAGAAAGCAGGTATACACCTACGCCTATATCCTGAAATTTTACCGGCCCTTTAAACATACTTATCCTTTATCACGCACTGTGTCTGGTCTTTTTAATATTATATACAAAGGCCAGAACCTCTGCCACCGCCTGATAGAGCTCCGGCGGCACCATGCCGTCCAGAGGCACATTGTGGTAAAGCATCCTGGCAAGCGGCTTGTTCTCAACGATCTCAACATGATTTTCAGCCGCAACCTCTTTGATGCGCCTGGCCAGATGATCCTGTCCCTTGGCCACTACTATGGGCGCATCCGCCACTTCATTGTCATATTTAAGTGCCACCGCAAAGTGGGTGGGGTTTGTGATGACAACGTCCGCCTGAGGTACGCTGCTCATCATACGGCGCATGGAGGCCTCACGCATCCTGCGCTTCTGCTGTCCCTTGATCTGGGGATCTCCCTCGGAGTTCTTGATCTCGTCCTTGACCTCCTGTTTGGTCATCTTCATGTCTTCCATGAACTTCCACTTCTGATAACCGTAATCCGCGAAGCCGAGGATTATGTATATGAGGCTGATCCGAAGTCCCACGTCAAGTACCAGATCGCCAATGACGGAAAGTGCCTGCCCCAGGGACATATCGTAGAGCAGAAGCACCATTCCTATGTGGTCCTTCAGCATGCTGTAGGCCACATAAAAGATCAGGAAGATCTTTATCAGGGATTTCAAAAGATCCACCAGCTTTTCCTTGGAGAACATCCTCTTAAAGCCGTTTATGGGGTTGAACTTGGAAAGCTTTGGCTTTAAGGGCTTGGCCGTGGGCTTCCATTTCACCTGCATGACATTGACCACGAAGGCCACCACTATAGCCGCGATAAGGAAGGGGGCCATCAGCAGAAGGGTCTTGAGCATCATCTGCTGAAAAAGGTTGTGGATCTCGTTTACCTCTACGGGGGTGCCGTAGCTCTTCACGAAATCCGGGATCTTGTTGTATATCACATGAAAGACGGAATGGAACCCGTCTCCCAGATAGCCCAGCATGGCTTTCAGCATCACAAAAAGCGCCACCAGCGAAAAAGCATTTCCAAGCTCCATGCTTTTTGCTACCTGGCCCTCCTTGCGGGAATCATCCAGCTTCTTGGCCGTGGGCTTCTCGGTCTTTTCACCGCCGGGCCCGTCCTTTGCAAAGAACTGGAGATCAAGTTTGATCACCGGCGCATGAGGCGCCTTCAGAATGTCTGTCAACTCAGCACTCCTATGGCCGTTGCCATCATCTTTTTAATCTCTGTATAGATAAAGGAGGATACCTCCGGCATCAGCGTCGAGATGATAAGCAGCATTGCCAGTCCGGCAAAGAGCTTTATCTGAACGCCCACCGCAAACATGTTCATCTGCGGCGCTACCTTTGCATTGATGCCCAGGACCACGTTTACCACCAGAATGGCGGCGAATACGGGAAGGCAAATCCTGATGCCTATGACCACATACTCCGTGAGGAACCTGACGGCAGTCGTAAACATTGCGTTTGTATCAAAGGTCACCATTCCCACCCTTATGACCCTGTAGGTGTCGATAAAGGCGCTGATGACAAACCTGTGCATGCCCGATACTATGAGGATCAGCAGTACCATGTAGTGATAGAACATGCCGGTAAAACCCTCCGTGATCCTGGTGGTAGGGTCGAAAATGCTCATCATGGAAAGTCCGGCCTCCATATCCATCAGCTTTCCGGAAAAGGTAAGGATGGCCAGAGGAAGATTGGTGGACAGACCTATGAAGACCCCGGCTATGGCCTCCTTCAGGACAAGGATGGAGTAGCCGATCACGGTGTGGTACTCAAGGGAAAAATGCACCGCCACATACTGGTATATCAGCAGCGATGAAAAAAATCCCAGCCCCACCTTGAACCTGTAGGGAACGTTGGCGGTGGAATAAAAGGGCGCCGCCATCAGAAAACAGGTGATCCTCACAAATATGAGCAGGAAATATTCCAGATCCTGAACGCTAAAATTAAGATCGAGCATTATCTGATGTATACCGAAAAGTCACCCCAGAGCTGCTGCATGTAGCCCACTATGTTGTTAAGCATCCAGTGCCCCAGCAGCATTATGGCCGTAAATATGGCGATGAGCTTGGGAACAAAGGTCAGCGTCTGCTCCTGTATGGAAGTGACGGTCTGAAAGATACTGACTATAAGACCCACCACCAGAGACACGATCAGCATGGGCGCAGCTGTTATGATGATGATGTACAGTGCATGTGATGTTATGTCGGTAACTGTTTCTATAGTCATAAATCACCTAATAAAACGTTTTGACAAGGTTTCCGATAACAAGGTTCCATCCGTCTGCCAGCACAAAGAGAAGCACCTTAAACGGCATCGAGATGGTAGTTGGTGGCAGCATCATCATACCCATGGACATCAGGGTGGAAGCTACCACCATATCGATGACTATAAAGGGTATATATATCAAAAAGCCTATTATGAAAGCGGTCCGAAGCTCGCTTATCATAAAAGCCGGAATAAGCACCATATTGGGAATGTCATCAACCTCGGTCACGCCCTCGATCTTTGCAATGTCAAGGAAGAGATTAACATCCTTGGTCTTTGTCTGCTTGTACATGAATTCTCTCAGAGGATCCATGGCCCTGTCGAAAAATTCCTGCTGCGAGATCTCTCCGGCTTCAAAAGGCTGGTAGGCAGTGGTGTTTATCTGATTGATGACGGGACTCATGATGAAGAAGGTGAGGAAAAGGGTGATGCCCAAAAGCACCTGGTTCGGCGGAGCCGTCTGTGTACCGATGGCGGCCCTGGTAAAGTGCATGACGATGAGTATCCTGGTGAAGGATGTCATCATGATCACAAGGGTGGGCGCCAGGGTGATCAGCGTCAGGATTACGATTATCCTAAGGGCTCCGGAGAGGTTTCCCTGGCCGTCCCTGTAGGTTACGCTGAGGTTGTTTGCAATATTCGGTTCTTTTATGTCGTCGCCCGTTCTGGAATCTCCCTGCTCTTCTATGACCGTAGCGGGGGCACTGCCCCCTCTGGGAAATCCCAGCCTGTCATAGTCGCCTCCGTTACGCCGGTCCTCGGCGGCGAGAACGGTGGCGGGCAGCAGGATGATCAATACCCCTAAAAAACAGACAAGGCATAAAACGCCCGCCAGGCCCTTATGCCTTTTAATAAACTGCTGAAGCATACAGCCTCCATCTGTCCGCTTATTTTTTGGAAAACCTGTCCCCGACCTGCTTTAGCACGGCCTTGAAATCCGGCATGCCGGCAGCAGCCGTATTCTGAAGGGAGACATAGCTTTCTTGCATTTCCTCGGGGGAGAGCTCCCCCAGAAGAGTGATATTATCTTTAGACACCCCAAGTATCAGATGTCTGTCGCAAATGCGCACAACCTGAATATACTGATTCTGATTGAGTCTCTGGGCTTCCAGAAGCTCGATATTGGTACCGGTGAATCTGGTCTTCTGGTAGTTGCCGATCCATACGGTGGTAAAATACGTCAGAGCCAGCACAAAACCAAATATGATCAGAACAGTAATAAGCTGAACAACACTTTCCATATAGAACTACCCGGTGCTTATCCAACCACCTTTTTAACGGCTTCAAGCACTCTCTCTGCCTGGAAAGGCTTAACTATAAAGTCCTTGGCTCCGCCCTGGATAGCCTCGATAACCATGGCCTGCTGTCCCATTGCGGAACACATGATGACCATCGCACCGCTGTCACCCTCTTTGATCTTTTTGAGAGCCTGGATGCCGTCCATCTCGGGCATGGTGATATCCATGAGCACGAGGTCGGGCTTAAGCTCGTTGTACTTTTCAACTGCCTTTGCTCCGTTCTCAGCCTCGCCAACAACATTGTAACCGTTCTTGGTCAGAATGTCCTTGATCATCATTCTCATGAATGCCGCATCGTCACAGATCAGAATGTTCTTTGCCATAACTACTCTCCTTTTTTATCTACTTAATGATGTCGGTTATCCTGACACCAAAGCTTTCCTCTATAACTACAACCTCGCCCTTTGCCACATACTTGCCGTTTACCAGCACGTCTATGGGTTCGCCGGCGATCTTATCAAGCTCCACGATGGTACCGGGTGCGAAATCCAGAATGTCGCTGATGGATTTGCGGGTGCGCCCCAGCTCTACGGTAACCTCCAGGGGTACGTCCTTGATCAGCTCGATATTCTCCTGGGACTGCATCATGTTGATGTCGTTGGAGAATGCGGTGAACTGGGCGGGCTGGATGTTTACGCTCTGCATGGGCATCTGCTGCTGCATGCCCGGCATACCCATCGGCATTCCGTAACCCGGCATCGTGCCTCCCATGGGCATTCCGTAAGGATTCTGCCCCTGTGGCATTCCGTAAGGTCCGGCTCCCGGTGCCATACCCTGGGCTCCCGGATCCATTCCGTATCCCGGCGGAGGCATCATGCCCGGTGCGCCCCCCGGCGCAGGTCCCGGCGCAGGTCCCAGCGCAGGTCCCGGCGCAGGCCCCGGTGCGGGAACAGGTTCCGGCGTGGGTGCCGCAGGTTCGGGCTCGGGTGCAGATGCCGCGGGCTCCTGTGAGTTAATGAAGTGGTCGTACAGTGACTTCGCGAAATCTATGGGATAAAGCTGAAGTATGGTACTGTCCACAAGGTCGTCGTCTATCTGCATCCTGAAGGCTATCTTTACAAATTTGCCTGTCAGGAAGGACGCGATGTCGTCTGCGTTCTGAATCTCTGCCAGATCCATGAGACTGGCCTGAGGCGGGCTGATGTCGATCATCTTGCCCAGCATGGATGAGAGGGATGTGGCCGAAGATCCCATCATCTGGTTCATGGCCTCGGATATGGCCGACAGATGAAGCTCTCCGAGCTCGCCGGAAACGTCAGTGCCGTCTCCGCCCATCATCAGATCGGTGATTATCTTAACGTCCTGTTCCTTCAGTATGAGGATGTTACTGCCGTCGAGGCCGACCTTATACTGGATCTGTATGAATACGCAGGGTTTTTCGTACTCTGCTATGACGTTTTCCCAGGTAGCCACCGAAACTACCGGCGTCGTGATGTTTACCTTTCGGTTTACAAGGGAATACAGCGTAGTCGCCGAGGTTCCCATGCTGATATTTGCGACCTCACCAATGGCGTCCTTCTCGATATCGGTGAGGAGATCATCACCGCCTGCATCGCCCGCAGCCGCCGGCTGCGCAGGAGCATCACTTCCGGAGGGAGCCGCACCGCCGTCATCCGACGACATACCGGAGAGCAGAGCGTTTATCTCTTCCTGAGACAGCATTCCGTCCATCCGTTATTCCTCCTCTCTGATTATAGATGTTATCCGGACTGCGTAAGCTTCTTTGGAAGAGCCCGGAAGCGCGGTGAATTTATGGATGTTGCCGACAAATATCTGCAGCTCGTCTTCAATCCGCGTATCAAGTCTTATTATATCACCAATCTGCAGATTGGCAAAATCGCTGACGGAAATGGTACTCTGTCCCAATACCGCCTTTATGGGAACGCCGACGCGCCTTATCATGCCCTCGATCTGCTCGTTGTACTTCTCGTCGGTCTTTTCCTGCATGTTTGCGTACCAGTACCTGGTATTCAGCCTGTCCATGATGCTCTCGAGCGTGAAGTAAGGGAGGCAGATGTTCATCAGTCCCTCGACATCTCCGAGCTTTATGTTCAGGGTGACTATGGATATCATGTCCGTAGGGGCTATGATCTGTGCAAACTGAGGATTGGTCTCAACCCTCTCAAGCACCGGATTTATATCCATAACGTTTCGCCATGGCTCTCTGAAAAGCCTGACGCAGACAACCAGGATCTTCCGGACTATGGTGAGCTCGATCTCAGAGAATTCGCGGCTCTTGTCCAGAGGGGTTCCCTGTCCGCCTAACATCCTGTCTATTATAGCATATCCCAGGTTAGAGGCAAGCTCAACCATTATGCTTCCGTTCAGGGGGGCGAAATTGACAATGCCCAAAAGAACGGGGTTTGCAAGGGAGTTTGTGAATTCCGAAAAGGTCAGGGCCTCGGAGTTTACAACGCTCACCTGCACGTTTTTACGAAGATACACCGGCAGGTTGGTGGATAAGAGACGGCCGTAGTGCTCGAAGATGATCTCAAGCGTACGAAGATGCTCTTTGGAGAACTTGGCAGGCCTTTTGAAATCGTAGTCCTTGACCTGCTTACTGTTATCCTCTTTTATCTCGTCCACATCCAGCTCGCCGGTTGACAACGCTTTCAGTAGATTATCTATTTCATCCTGTGATAGTACGTCGGCCACAACCTCTCACCTCCTTTGCCGAAACAGAAAGTGAAGGTTTATGAGTACATTATGCTCCTGAAGCCGACCTTGTAGATGAAGGTGGAGCCGTACATGGACTGGATCCTCTTGAGGACGATGTCCTGTACCTCGTCGGTGGTCATGGCCTGGCACTCATCGATGGTGAGTGAACCCATGGCCTTATTGATCTCATCTTTGATCATGGACTCCTTGTTTGTCACATCGGCGCCATACTTTTTGTAATCGTCGCTGGTGCCGTCCATGTAGAGGGTAACGGAAACCACTGCGTAGTGGTCCTTGCCGTCCTCGCCCTTGCGGAGCAGTATGGTCATCTCGTCGGCGATATCATAGGTCACGGTGTCCTCGATGCTGACATTGACTGTGGATGCCGACATGATGGAAGGATCCGTGAGTTCAAGGTTCATGGCCGCAGCCACATCGCCCACCAGGGCTATGGTCTTTTTATTGGCCGGGATGACCGTGAACATCATGAATGCGGTCATGACTATATTGACCACAAGCAATGCTATGATAATAACGGAGAGAAGATTTTTTCTCATTTGGGATTACCTCTCAATAATTTCTACATCGTACTCAGGGCATGATAGATCTTAACCTCGACGCGCCTGTTCTTCGCCCTGCCTTCCGGCGTGGAGTTATCCGCTATGGGAACATACTCGCCCCGGCCGGAGTGCTTGATGTTTGCCGGATCAAGGGTGGTGTTCTCGGCGATGTATGAGAATACCGAAAGTGCCCTGTAGCTGGAAAGAACGTCATTGCTCTCGTACTTTCCGGTGCTGATGGGGATGTTGTCGGTATGACCCTCAACCTCGATGGTGTGCTCTGCGTAACGCTCAAGTATCCTGGATACCTTCGAAAGAAGGGGATAAGCGTCTTCCCTGATCTCGGACTTTCCGGAATCAAAGAGAAGCGCACCGTTCATGGTAAGGAGCACGTACTGGGATGTAAAGTTCACATCCACCTCTTTGTCTATGTTCTGTTCTTCAACAGCCTCCTGGATCTGCTCAGCGAGCCTCTCGGACTCTTTGAGCTGCTCCTGTTCGAATTCTTCCTTGATGTCGGACTCTGTTTTGCTCTCCTCACCGAGACTCACATTGTCCTCGGAGTCGGCCATGGCACCCATGCTGTTGATGTAATCCGACAGTTCGTTGAGCTGACTGACGCCGTTTGACACCAGCATGCCGTCTCCTATGGCTGAAGCGCCTCCGGAGAGCACGCTGAAGGTCTGGGAAAAGGAAGCGGCTATGAGCTCAAACTTCTGGGCATCCACCGATGACATGGAGAACAGAAGCACGAAGAAGCAGAGCAGAAGGTTCATAAGATCGCCGAACGTGGCCATCCACGCCGGCGCACCGGCCGGCGGCGGATCTTCCTTACGCTTAGCCATTAACTCTCACCACCTTCGCCTTCGCCTATGCCCTCTCTGTCGCCGGGCGACAGGAATGACTTAAGCTTTTCCTCTATTACACGGGGGTTCTCTCCTGCCTGTATGGAAAGAAGTCCCTCGATCATTATCTCTTTAACCTGCATCTCGGCGTCGTTGTTCATTTTGAGCTTGCCGGATACGGGGGCACAGATCCAGTTAGCCATCATGGAACCGTACAGGGTGGTGATCAGAGCCACCGCCATGGAAGGTCCGATGGAGGAAGGATCATCCAGGGCCTGGAGCATGTTTATAAGACCTACCAGGGTACCGATCATACCCCAGGCAGGGCCCATGGCTGCTATGGTATCCCAGATGCCCATATTGCTCTTGTGGCGCACATCGATGGAAACCATCTCGGTCTCGAGTATACCCCTTACAAGGTCGGGATCAGTACCGTCGACTATGAGCAGAACGCCTTTCTTCAAAAACGCGTCGTCCAGGTCGGCTGCGGCCTCCTCAAGAGCCAGCAGACCTTCCTTTCTGGCCACGTTGGACAGCTCTATGATTTTTTTAATGATCCCCGGCGAATCAAGTGCCGGTGCTTTAAAGATCAGTGTGATCGTTTTAAGGCCGCCCAGGAAGGAAGCAATGCTGTTCTGTGCAAGGGTAGCGCACATGGCGCCGCCGATGGTGATCAGCGCAGAGGGGGCGTCCAGGAAGTTCTTAAGTGCCGCAAAGCCCTGGTCGCCGCTGACTATACCGAATATAACCAGCACGATACATAAAACGATTCCCAGTGTAGACGCTAAATCCAAAATGTCACCTTCTTATTAATAAACATACCGTTATGATTTTACTAAATTTTTAATCTCTTGTCTACTTTCTTTTATAATAATTTTGCGTCCGGAACGAAAAATAACCACGGTATCGGGGGTCTCTTCCACCAATTCCACGGCATCGGTATTGATCAGCAGCTTGCTGTCGTTGAGCTTGGTCATTTCTATAAGCATAAACACCTCCATAAAGCAAGAGAAAGGCTCCGCAACGGGGTGCGGAGCCTGTTTTAGATTAGGGATCATCTCTTGAGGTTGATAAGTTCCTCAAGAAGGGTATCGGATACGGTTATGATCCTGGAATTTGCCTGGAAACCTCTCTGGGTGGTGATCATCTCGGTGAACTCGTTTGAGAGGTCAACGTTGGACATCTCCAGCACGCCGGAGGTCATGGAACCGCCGTCTGCGGTAACGTCAACGCCCACGCCGTCGAACTCGCCGGAGTTCTGGGTTGAAGCATAGAGGTTGTCACCCTTCTTCTCAAGACCTGCGGGGTTTGCAAAGGTCGCAACCGCGATCTGGCCCAGACACTTGGTAACGCCGTTGGTGTAGGAAGCGTAGATCTTACCATCCTGCTGAACGGAAAGGGAATCCATCTCTCCTGCCTCGCGGCCTGCGCCCAGAGCCTTGTTGTTTACATTACCGGTCCTGCCGGCAACGGTTGAAAGTCCGTTGTTGTCGATGTTCTTTGTGGTTCCCACGTCAACGGTGATGGTCTGACCCGTCATACCGCCAAGCTCAAGGGCTCCGCCCAGGGCACCTGCATCGATGTCGAAGGTGCGGTTGTCGGAATCGTTCCATGCGCCTGTGGTGGTGTTGTATTTCAGCTCAACACTGCTCTGTCCGGTAGCTCCGCTGGTGTCGGAGAAGATATTCAGGGATGCGAGATACTCAACCTTCTGGGTCTCGTCAAAGCCCTTGTCTGCCAGGAACTCCTTTGTGAGGAGAGACTTTCCGGTGGAATCAAGGATATCGGTGGCTGCCATGAGGAAGGTGCCGTCTACGGGCTTGCCGGACTCCATCTTCTGTGTGGTGGCAAGCTTCAGGGTGTAGCTGTAACCCTTTTCGTCGTAGAACTGGAGAGTGCTTACGGAACCGCCCTTTGCCTCATCCAGGTTGGGGTCGTTTGAATCGATGACGCCGGAGAGGTAACCGTATCTGGTAGCCTCGGGATCCTGGCTCATGTTCTGAGGGCTCATGATGCGCAGATCGGATACGGTATCCTTAATTACGTTGCCTTCTTCGTCTACCTGCCAGCCCTGTACGTTGTAACCGTTGGTGGTCATGCAGAGGGTACCGTTTGCGTCAACGGTGAATGTGCCCGCACGTGTGAAGAACTTTGAGCTTCCGTCGCTGACGATGAAGAAGGACTCGCCGTTGAGCTGGATGTCAAATGCGTTACCCGTGGACTGGGAAGCACCCTGTGCCTTGATGTTGGTGGAGATCGCTCCGCCCTGAACACCGAGACCTATCTGCTTTGCGTTGATACCGGAACGTCCGGTAGTCTCATTTGCGCCGGATGCGGCCTGTGTGGTCTGGTATACCAGTTCCTGGAAGGTGGCCGACTGGGACTTGTATGCAACTGTGTTAACGTTTGCTATATTGTTACCGATAACATCCATTCTCGTCTGATGTGTCTTCAGACCGGAAACACCGGCAAAAAGTGATCTCATCATAGGTCATTTCCTCCTTAAATCTATGCGATTACCGCACCGTCGATGTTGGTGTATACGCTTTCGTCGGATCTGGTGGAATCCAGAGCCGTTACCACCGTGTTGTTTTTGATGTTTACTATGAATGCCAGATCATCCACCAGCACCAGGGATTCGTTTATTCCCTTTGCGCCTGCCTTTATGGCCCCCTCTGTCAGCCTGTCCAGCTGTTCATCCGTGAGGGTGAGCTGTCTGTCGCTCAATCTGTTCACCGCGTGCTTGGAAAAGCGGGGAGTTTCGATGGTCTCAAGCTGCTTAACCGAAAGTATGTCGGAAAACTCCGTGCTCTTCCCGGCTTTGGTACCCTGAACGCCTTTGCCATTCAGGTACTGGTCGGCGAGCTGATCGATGGACGGCACCATCATTTCATTTACTTTCATTTAGATCGCCTCCGCTCCCGGGACCTCACCGCTTTCTTCTCCGATGGCTCCCAAATCTTCGTCATCAGGTGCATTGCCTGCCGCCGCTCCGGAGGTTGCCGCCGAGTCCTCAGTCTTCTTTGCCGTGTCGTCTGCCTTGTCGGCAGTTTTGTCTGAGGTCTTTTCGGTGGTGCTGTCCCCGGTCTTTTCGGTGGTCTTGTCCTCAGGCTCGGTTTCCTTTGCGGGGGCTGTCTCCTGCCCTCCGTTTGAACCGGATGCCTGTTTCTGCATTTCCTCTGCCACGGCGTCGATGTAATCATCGCTCCATACGCTTACGAGGTTGTCGTAGTTGTAAGGTACTCCGTTTATGTAGAGGAGGTTTTTGCCGGCGGTCTTTTCGACGTAGTCCACAACTCCCGTTACCTGGTTTGTGGTGCCGTTCTGCCCCTCGGTCTCAACCGTTACGGTCTTTCCTACCAGGGCCATTGCCGCCGAGGTATCCATGGTGCCCGACATATTCTGCATCATCTCAACCTGTGAGAACTGTGCGTACTGTGCTACGTATTCGGTGTTTGATGTGGGCTCCAGAGGATCCTGGTATTTCATCTGTGCCACAAGGAGCTGAAGAAAAGCTTCCTTATCCATTGAATTGTTCACTCTTGTACTCGTGGTCTCCGTGGTGTTGACCTGATCCACGAGCTGTCCGTCCAATACAGATGCTACTGCCATCAGGACTCCTTTCCCGTACGGTCTATGCCGTTACGTCCATTGTATTTCCGTTTCGGATCATCATGTCCTTGTTGATCTCTTCCTCTTCGGTGAGCTCCTCCTCTTCGGCTTCGTCGCCAAGAAGGTTTATCCTCATCCTTCTGCCGGATGCCCCGAGGGCTCTGCCGGCCTCGTCCCGTCTTTCATCCTGCTGACTGCCCCTCTGAAGGTTTTCGTCAAAGGCGTGGGATGCGACGGTTACCTCTACAGCTTCGATCTTGACTCCCTGCTGCTCCAGATTCTCGCGGAGGGTTATCATCTGACTTTCGATGATTGCTCTCACGGACTCGTTCTGAGCGGTGAAGGCTGCGGTGATGACTCCGTTCCTCGCCTCGATGTTAAGGGCTACATGCCCCAGGCTTGCGGGGTTGAGCACCATATCAAGGCTGGTGGTCTCGGCGCTGACGTTGACCTTTATCTGTTCAACCAGCTGCCTTGCTATCTCCTGAGTCTCGGCGCTTGTGTACCTGGCGGTTCCGCCGGGGATCTCTTCGGTGAGGATCTCACCGTCGAAGGGCCTTACGTCCTGTACCCCCTGGCCTGCAAGCTGTCCGTTGTCGGAGCTTTTTGCCTCGCTGCCCTTCTTTTCGGTCTGCTGCGAGCGGCCTGCGGTGGTTACTTTTTCTTCGGAAAGCTCACCCTCACCGGTCTGTGCCCTGCCGTTATCTTCCTCTTTTGAAACTGTGAGAACCTGCTCTTTTTCGTCGGTGGGAGCTTCGATCTTTTCCTCAGATTCAAGAGGTACTATCTTTTCTTCATCTGCGACGGTTTCCGCAACAGATGAGTCTTTAGACACGTCAAAAGCCCTGACTGCCTGCTTAAGCTCCTCATCGGTGATGCCGAGCTGTTCCTTAAGCCGGTCTGTCAAGGTCTCTAAGGTACCCAAAACCTCCTGAAGCTGTGTTCCCAGGGTTTCATCCGTCAGAATGCTCATGGTGTCCTGCGCGCCGCTCACCTCTACGAAAAGCTGAGTCAGTGCTGCGGGATCCAGAAGGTCTGCTACGGTGAGTCCCAGGATCTCCATTGCTTCTTCGATCTCTTCATCCGAGACGCCCAATTCTTCCTTGAGCTTTGAGACGACCTCTTTGCCCGCTGCTTCGAGCTTGTCGTCTGTCTCCTTACGGTCCGGGTCCTTAACCTTGACATCATCCGTTTTCTTTGTTTCGGATCTGTCGGCGGGTTTGCCGTTCTCATTCACAGAATCGGCTGACCTTCCTTCGGAGCTCTTTGCCGCTGCACCATCCGTGTTCGCTTTTACACCGGCATCAGCTGCGTTCCTTCCGGAATCCGCCGCGCTCACGGCTCTGCCTGAAACGGCGCTGCTGATGATGTCGGAAAAGCTCTCACCCTTAGGTGCTCCGGCGCCGCCCGTTCTGCCGGGCATCGCTGTCTCGGTGAGGAATGAAGAAAGCTCTTGAACAGAAGCTGTTTTCATTCTTTTTCCTCCTTGTATATATTTGATTTTTCTACATCCGAAATGAATATCGGAGCTTTTCCCCAAAATCTTAACCCCGAAAATGAGATTTATCTCTCGTCGGGTTCCATGATCTCGGTGATCCTGGCGGCGATCTCCGCGTCCATAACACCCAGGATCTTACCCCTGTCGTCGGCGGACATAAGACCCAGGATCTTTGCCGCCAGCTGGAGGTCGTCGGTCATGGCCTCAAAGATGCCGGCCGCCTGCTTGGGCTTCATGGCGGAGTATGCCTTTGCGTAGTTTTCCACCTCTTCGTCGTAGGCTACCTGCCCCACAACCTCACGGTATATGGCCTCGGCGTTCTCGGGATCTATCTCTTCGTAGTATTTTTTGTACTCCGTGATGGCGGGTGCCTTGTCGGCAAACACTACCTCGTTGTAAAACTCGTTCTTTATCTTTTCAAACTCCACCTGTTTGTTCTCAAAGGTGCGGAGTCTCTTTATCTCTTCCTCCAGGGCTTCCACATTTGTGGTGTACTCGTTCTTCTCTTCCTGGAGATCCTGGATCTGAAGCTCCAGATCCTTTATCCTCGCCACCGCGTCCTCCATGTCGGAGTAGCCGTAATAAAGGTCCTCACCGGAGTCGGAGACGGAACCCTTTGGAGGCGGAAGGAGCTTGTTGAGCACGGGAACGTCCTTGAGATAAGGGCGCAGCACACCGGAGCCGAAACCGCCTACGTCCAGCTTGATGAAAAGAGCGGCAAAAGCCAGCCATATAAGGACGATAAAGATGGAGATGAGGACAACGGAAAGGGCACCGCCCTGCTCCTCGTCTTCCTCCAGAGCCCTTGCCTCACGCATTTCCTTCGCAAGGCGCTTGTTCTCTTCCTTAAGTCGTTTTTTCTCTTCCTTTATTCGCTTCTTTTCTTCCGCACTGGTCTTCTGTGCGATCTCTTCGTTTTCGGCCATTTCTGTCTCCTACTTTGCCCTGTTCCCACCGTATTTGAAACTGGTGAGCTCATCTATGGCTTTCATCTCGGCAGCCTTTTCCTCCTCAAGGTATTCCTCGAGGGCCTTTTCCTTAAGCTTTTCGTGCATCTTCCTCTCCTGCATGACTTCGGAGAGGGCATCCCTCTTTTTTTCCACCTCGGTCCTGGCCTTGACAATGACAAATTCCTGCTGCTTTATCATGTCCTTCATGGTGTCCACCGCCGTGGCGTTTTCGTTTAATTCCCGGGGTTTGAGCACATCCTCACGCAGGCGCTTGCCCTCCTCCTCGTAGGCGGCCAGACGGCCCTGCAGCTGCCTCTTTTTCTCTTCTTCTTCGTTGAGGATCATCTGAGCCTGGGCAAATTCGTTGCGGGCCTGCTCCTCAAGCTTGAGCTTTATATCCAGTATGCTCTGCATCCTGTATCTGAATCTGGGCATACCCGCTCATCTCCTAACTGTCTATGAAGATCTTTTCCAGCATGCTTATCTCGTCTTCGATGGTGAACTTGGAATCCGTGGTCTGGCACAGGTAGTCGTTCACCGCTTCGATCTTTTCGATGGCGTAATCGATGCCGGGGTTGGACCCGCTCTTGTAGGCTCCGATGTTTATCAGATCCTCGGCCTCGTTGTAGGTGGCCATCACGTTTTTGAGCTTTCCGGCTGCAGCCTTGTGCTCCTTTGTGGCGATGGCACTCATGCACCTGGAAATACTCTGGAGCACGTCTATGGCCGGGTAGTGATTCTTGTGGGCCAGACGGCGGTCCAGAACTATATGCCCGTCCAGTATACCTCTGGCGGTGTCGGCTATGGGCTCGTTCATGTCGTCGCCGTCCACCAGCACCGTGTAAAGTCCTGTTATGGAGCCTCTGGCGCCGTTTCCGGCCCTCTCCAGAAGCTTTGGCATCTCGGAATAAACCGAAGGGGGATAACCCCTAGTAACGGGAGGCTCGCCGCTGGCAAGTCCTATCTCTCTCTGGGCCATGGAAAAACGTGTCATGGAGTCCATCATCAGCAGTACGTCTTTTCCCTGGTCACGGAAATACTCGGCTATGGCCGTGGCGGTTTTGGCTGCCTTGTTGCGGATGAGGGCGGGCTTGTCCGATGTAGCGATCACCACCACCGAACGGCGCATACCTTCTTCGCCGAGGTCGCGCTCTATGAATTCCCTTACCTCTCTGCCTCGCTCTCCGATGAGGGCGATGACATTTATATCAGCTTTTGTATTGCGGGCAAACATGCCAAGCAGAGTACTCTTTCCCACTCCGGATCCGGCAAAGATACCTATCCTCTGTCCCTTTCCCAGAGTCAGAAGTCCGTCCACCGCCTTTACTCCCAGGGGAAGTATCTCCGAGATCAGCACCCTGTCCATGGGATCCGGGGGCGGCGACTCCACTGAGTATTCTATGCCGCTCCTGATCTCGCTGCCGTCGGTGGGATTTCCGAGACCGTCAAGGGCCTTGCCCAAAAGCTCCGGCCCCACCTTAACCGTAAGTGAATGCCCGGTGTTTTCCACCATGCATCCGGCGCCTATGCCGTCGGTGGAATCATAGGGCATAAGAAGGGTGCGCCCTCCTTTAAAGCCCACCACCTCGGCCATTATGGGTTCAAGCTTTTTGTCATCGGGAATGATCCGGCAGAGATCCGCCAGCCTGGCGTCGGGGCCCTGGGACTCTATGGTAAGCCCCACCACGTTTACCACCTTACCCAGGCGCTTATAGAAACTTTTCTCCGCTGCGGCGCGGTATTTGTCAAAATTTATTTCCATGGGGAGTGATTCATTCTATGCTGCCGGAGGGTGAATAAGAAAGGAGCCTGAGCTCTCTCTTTAAGCCCTCAAGCTGTGTTTCCAGGGAGCAGTCGAAAATACCGCCTCCGGTATCTATGAAGCATTCGTTGGCCTTCAGTGTCATGTCCTCGACTATCTCGGCGGATTCGCTGCCTGCGATACCCGCAAGCAGTTCCTTTTTCTGCATGGACACAAAGCCGTAATCATCCTTTGAAACGTGGATGATGAAGTTCTTGTTGTTTTCCGCCTTTCGAAGGGCGTTCTGTATGAGATAAAAGATTATCTCTTTGCTGTCGGAGAGCTTTACGTGGAAGACATGCTCGTAGACCTCGGTGAAGACCTCTACGAACTTGGGCTCCAGGGCGCTTATCTGCTCCTCATAGCTCTCTTCCAGACGGAACTTTTCCTGCTCTATGGCCCGGCGCTGTTCATCCAGGCTGGCCATGCCCTCTCTCTGGCCGTTCTCGAAGCCGGCATCATAGCCCGCACGCTCGCCCTCGGCCTGGGCGCTTGACCTGATGCTGTCCGCATCGGTTCTGGCCTGCTCCAGTATCTCTTCGGCCTCGGCCCTTGCCTGCTCCAGTATCTCATCGGCCCTTTGGCGCAGCTCGGCCTCATCAGGGGCAGGTTCTGCCGGGCCCTTGATCACATTGGAGCCGTCACCCGGGTCCGCATCCCCATCCATAAGAAGCCGCTCAACCTGCAGTGCCTCAAGGCCCTGGGTGAAATCCTCTTTGAATTCGTCGCTCTGCCGGGCCTGTTGCTGGACAAGATTCGAAAGCTCCTCCAGCTTTTCGGCCATTTTTTGGTTTGTGTCAATGACCTTGGTGCTCTCATCGCGAAAGCTGTAACCAAAGTTCCCTTTAATGACATTAGACAACGATCTCGTCTCCTCCGCCTCTTGAGATAACAATCTCCGCGGAATCCTCCAGCTTTCTTATGATGTTTACGATCTTCTGCTGGGCTTCCTCCACGTCCTTCATACGCACGGGACCCATGAAATCCATGTCTTCTTTTATCATGGATGCAAGTCTTGATGACAGGTTGTTGAAGATAGCCGCCTGAACCTGCTCGTTTGCGCCCTTCAGGGCTACTGCAAGATCCGAGTTGTCCACATCCCTGAGAACTCTCTGGATAGCACGGTCGTCCAGGAGAAGGATATCCTCGAAGACGAACATCTTCTTCCTGATCTCGTCTGCCAGCTCGGGCTCGTCGATCTCCAAAGATTCCATGATGTGCTTCTCTGTACCGCGGTCTACCGTATTCAGGATCTCGACAACGGCATCCACGCCGCCGACGATGGTGTAATCCTGGTTTACAAGGGATGAAAGCTTTGCCTCCAGCACCTTTTCCACGTCTTTTATGACATCCGGTGAAGTTCTGTCCATCATAGCCACCCTCTTTGCCACGTCGGCCTGTCTGTCGGGAGGCAGAGCTCCCACGATCTGTGCGGCCTGGGCCGGTGAAAGGTATGAGAGCACCAGAGCGATGGTCTGGGGATGCTCATCCTGGATAAAGTTGAAGAGCTGCGAAGCGTCTGTCTTGCGCACGAACTCGAAGGGCTTGACCTGAAGGGAAGCCGTGAGACGTGAGATAACGTCGATGGCCTTCTCCTCGCCCAGAGCCTTTTCAAGCAGCTCCTTGGCGTAGCCGATACCGCCCTCCGCAATGTACTGCTGGGCGAGGCACACCTGATAAAATTCGTTTATAACATCCTCTTTGAGCTGGGATGTGATGCTCCGGGTGTTGGCGATCTCAAGGGTGAGCTCTTCGATCTCTTCTTCCTTGAGGTGCTTGAATATCTTTGAGGACTTTTCTGGCCCCAGAGCTATCAAAAGTATGGCAGCTTTCTGTGTACCGGAAAGCTGAACTTCTTCTTCAGCCGGTTTGTTTGGCATAGGTTCCTCCTACCACTCATCCTGAAGCCAGTTTCTCAAAAGGTTCGCCACGGCCTCAGGGTTTTCATCCACAAAGCGTTCTATGAGCAGGCGGGCCTCACTCTTAACCTCGCCTTCGATATCCTCAAGCTCCTGCTGCTCCTGGGTACTCTGGAGCAGGGTGTCCAGTGACAGCTCCTCTTCCTCGGGCTCGGGCTGCTTCTCTCCCCTCATGCTCCTGATGACCACGAAGGCAAGCAGTGCCAGGATCAGCACTATCAGCACGATCTGCAGCACGTCGGCAAATTTCACGCCGGTGTCCTCGGATTCAACGAAGAGGGGCTCGTCATAAGCCACGATGGAAATGTTTGCGACCGCGATACCCGTAGCCTTTGAGACCACATCCAGCACCGCCTCGTCGACATCAGCCTTCACTCTCTCGGAGTGGGCGGCCTTGTACTCTTCAAAGGTGACTCCGTCCAGCTCGCCGGCGGCCTTGAGGTCGTCCTCGTTGTATACGATGTAATGGATAGCCGTGATACCGATGGATGAGCTGTCGTAAACAATGGCTCCGCCGGGATTCTCGGTATCGGTGATTATTTCATTGGGAAGGTAATCCCTGCTCTCCTCGTTTACAGAGGAGTTGTTGTAGGCGTTGTCCTGGAGTACGTAGGTATTCTCGGCATTTGCGTCGGTGCCGGGCACTCCGCCGTTGCCTCCGACGTTCTGGGATTCGTAGGTGTCCTCGTGGGAAAGCACGCCCTGGTTCTGGCCCTCCGCGGGGGTGTAATCATGCTCGGTCCGCTTGATCACCGCCCAGTCCAGCACCAGATTTGGAACCACCTGGACATTGTCGTAGATCTTCGAAAGAACAAGGGCATCCTTGATCTCGCTCTTTACAAGGTTGTCGTAGGCCTGCTTGTAGGTGAGACGGTTGCTGGCGCTGCCGGCTCCGGAAGCGTCGTCCTCTCCGGAAAACAGAAGGGAACCCATGGAATCCAGGATGACGATGTTCTTGGTGCTGGTGTTGCCCAGAGCAGTAGCCACAAACCTGGCAAGGGCCGCAGCTGCGTCCTGGGTCAGGTCCTGGTTAAGGGTCAGCATGACACTGGCGTAGCTCTCCTCCCTGGTATCCCCCAGGACCTCGGAATTGTCCGGAAGAGAAAGGGTCACGGAAGCCTTGTCGACGGAATCGTTGGCCGCAAGGTCGATCTCAAGCTGATTTTCCAGGTAGACCTTGTAGCGCTTTTCCTTGTCGGCCTCGGTGCTGGAAAAGCCGCCGGTAAAGACGTTTTCTATATCGTAGCCGTAGGTAGGGAAACTGTTGGCGCCCAAAAGCAGGGTTGCGTCGGAGAGCTGTTCCTTCAGGATGTCTATCTGCAGTCCGTCGTCGGAGATCCGATAGGTCATGGAGTTGTCATCCAGAAGGGTCTTGATCTCAGATGCCTGCTTGGTGTTATCGCATATCACCAGAGTGGTATACTGGGGCGCAGTTATAGCCGATATCAGTATGGCCAGGGCCACAACTATACCGGCTACTACACTGACTATCAATGTTTTCTGTCTTGCTGTGAATTTATTCCACCACTCCTGAAGCTTAGTCAGGAGTTCGCGTAATCTTTCTGCCATTGTTAATCCGATAATCCTTTGTCATCAGATCTGGATCTGCATGATCTCTCTGTATGCGGATACAAATCTGTCTCTCAGCGCCACAGTGTACTGCAGCGAAGTCTCTGCCTTGGCCTGGGCCTCGGCAAGATCATGGGTGTTCTCGGTTAACCCCAGCGCCCACTTGATCTCCTCTTCCTCTTCCTTGTGGAGGTAGGAATTGGTTTCGTTGAGCTGGTTTACCGCCGCACCCAGGAAGTCCGCGAAGTTGCCCTGGGGCTTAACCGTAGCGGTTGAACTCCTGGTGGCCGCATCCTTGATGACATCGGAATTTATATTATAAAAATCTGTAATACCGTTAATCGCCATTATTTACCTCCTTGTTAGGTAAAATCGCTAACTACTAACTCTGTCCAAGCTGCAGTCCCTGAAGGGCTATGGCCTTGGAAGCTGCGAAAGCCGTACTGTTTGCCTCGTAGGCGCGGCTGGCGTCAATGAGGTTCGTCATCTCGGTGATGGTGTTAACGTTGGGATAAAGGACATATCCGTTTTCGTCGGCATCGGGATGAGAGGGGTCATAGACCATGTTCATCTCGCTGACCTTGTCTTCGTAGACGCCGCCTACCTTTACGCCGTCACCGCCGTAGCGGTTGTACTTGCTCTGGTTGGATGCCAGCATGCTTGAAAATGTGGCACCGGTCTTGTTCTTTTCCTGGAATGTCACCACCTTGCGCACATAGGGCGTGCCGTCCTCGGTTCTGGTGGTATTTGCATTTGCGATATTCTCGGCGATTATGTCCATGCGGAAACGCTCGGCGGTAAGACCCGATGCGTTAATGCCGAAGGATGAAAAAACGCTCATAAGCTACCTCCTTATGATCCCTGGCCCATGGCAGTCTTCAGGTTTGAAAACTCCTGACTCATGCTCTGGATAATGCCGTTGTATTTGAGCTGGTTTGATGCAAGCTCAACGTTTTCGTTGTCAATGTCGACGTTGTTGCGGTCAGTCCTGTAGGAATAGTTTGCGTAATCGGTGTAGACCGTGCCGTTGAGACGGTCCAGACGCACCGACGAAACCTTTTCGTCAAGGCTCTGATACCTGGAGTTCTTAAGCGCTCTCTGAAGATCCTGCTCAAAGGCAACATCCTGGCGCTTGTATCCGGGCGTGTCGGCATTTGCGATGTTATCGCCTATGATCCTGTTTCGAAGGGCCGAAGCATCGGCGGCCTTGTCCAGGACGTTTATGTAATCATAAACTTCTGTGTTAATCATAAGCACCTCCCGATGAATGTGTATTTTCGGTTTGGATGCAGAAAATCACATTTCGGTAAAACACTATATGGTAAAATCGCTCCGTATTACGGACAGAGCCAATCGTACATCTCGGTGTACTTGGCCGCGGAGGTCTTCCAGGAGAAGTCCACTGCCATTCCACGGTCGATTATCTTGTTCCACTCACGCTTGCGCTCGTTAAATATACGTTTAGCATATCGGATAGTTGCAAGCATTTCATGAGCATTGTAGTTGGTAAACGAGAATCCCGTGCCGGTGCCTTCGTATTCATTGTAGGGCTGGACGGTATCCTTGAGGCCGCCGGTCTCCCTGACGATGGGCACCGTGCCGTAGCGCAGGCTCATGAGCTGGGAAAGCCCGCAGGGCTCAAAGAGTGAAGGCATGAGGAAGGCGTCGCAGGCGCCGTAGATCTTGTGACTCAGTGCCTCACTGTAGTAAATGTTTGCGGCAACTTTATTATTATACTTCCAGTCGAAGTGACGGAACATGTTTTCGTAGCGCTCCTCACCGGTGCCCAGCACAACGATCTGCACATCTTCCTGGCAGAGCTCGTCCATGATGTAGGCTATGAGGTCGAAGCCCTTCTGGTCCGTGAGTCTGGAAACGATGCCGATCATGAATTTGGAATCATCCACATCGAGGCCCATCTCCTCCTGGAGGGCGCGCTTGTTTTTGATCTTTTCCTTGCGGAAGGTACGGGCGTTGTACTTATGGGGAAGGAATTTGTCCTTTGAGGGATCGTATTCGTCGTAGTCGATACCGTTTACGATACCCCGCAGGTCATGGGCTCTTGCCCTGAGCAGTCCGTCCAGTCCCTCGCCGTAGAAGCCGGTCTTGATCTCTTCGGCGTAAGTGTCGGAAACCGTGGTGATGGCATCTGCAAAAACGATGCCGCCCTTTAAGAGGTTTGCGTCCTTGTATGCCTCAAGTCTGTCGGGAGTGAAATAGTAATCCGGCAGTCCGGCTATGGTCTGTATGGTCTTAACATCCCAGGTACCCTGGAACTTAAGATTGTGTATGGTAATGATGGACTTAATGTCGCGGTAAAACTCCCCGGCTCTGAAGGTGTCCTTAAGATAAACGGGAACCAGGCCCGTCTGCCAGTCGTGGCAGTGTACTATGTCGGGCTTGAAGCCTATGAGGGGAAGGGCCGAAAGTGCGGCCTTGTCAAAAAATATGAATTTCTCTATATCTTCGCGGATGTTTCCGTAGGGAGCTCCGCCTCCGAAGTAGGACTCGTTGTCAATGAAGTAAAACTGTACGCCCTGATACTTGCACTGGAGCACGCCCACGTAGCGGCTCTGATAGTTGAAGTCAAGGTAGAAGTGCGTCAGGTACTCCATCATGTCCTTGTGCTCCTGACGCATGCACATATAACGGGGCATGATGACTCTCACGTCAAAATACTTTTTGTCAAAAAGCTTGGGAAGCGAGCCGACAACATCGGCCAGACCGCCCGTCTTCATGAAAGGTACGCTCTCTGAAGCTATGAACAGAATGTTTTTCATTGAAACCCTCCTCAATGTATGCCCATAAATCCGCGAACATTATACCATATATTGTACCTTGTTAACAAGATTTATTTGCCAGCCGCAAAAGCTCTTTTGCCGTCTCATGTGCGGATCCGGTGCCTCCCAGCAGCCTAACCAGCTCTTCTACCCTCTCCTCTGTGTCAAGAGCCTTTATACTGGTGGTTGTGACCTGATCCTCGGCGGTCTTTTCTATGCGGTAATGCCTGTCGGCGTAGGCCGCTATCTGTGGCAGGTGGGTGATGCAGATCACCTGTCTGTCCTTTGAGAGCAGAGCCAGTTTTTTTGCAACCCTGTCAGCGGTGACTCCGCTGATGCCGGCGTCTATCTCGTCAAAGATCAGGGTGTCTATACCGTCCCTCACCGCACTCACGCTGCGCAGCGCCAGCATTATCCTGGAGAGCTCTCCTCCGGAAGCCACCTTTGAAAGCGGCCTCATGGGCTCTCCCGGATTCATGGAGATAAGGAACTCCACATCGTCCCTTCCCTGACGGGTGTACTCTCCGAGATCCTCGATATGGACCTCAAACCTTGCATCAAGGAAATTCAGGTCCGAAAGCTCCCTCTCCATCCTCTCCTTAAGAAAAGCTGCCTCCTCTTTCCGGATCAGGCTCACCTTTTCGCATAGGCTCTTGAGAGTTTCCTCCTTTTCAACAAGGCTTTTTTTGAGGGAGTCCATGTAGGTATCGTAATCTTCCAGCTCCGCCAGCTTTTTTTCGAGTCCCAGGGCGTAATTTTCTATGTCCTCAAGGCTGCGGCCGTAGCGCTGCTTGAGGGAATTGACAAGGTCCAGCCTGGTCTCGGTTTCGTAAAGGGCCTTTTCGTCGAATTCATTTTCGGATACATAGTCGGAAAGCTGCCTTGCGGCGTCGTTTACCAGCTCCTCGGCCTGGAGCAGGGTGTCCGAAATCTGCTCCAGCGCGGGGTCGTAGGAAGATACGGCGGAAAGTCTTGAGACAGCCCTTCCTATCCGGTCTCCGGCTCCGTCACCGCTTGTGAGTTCTCCGGCGGCTCCCCCGACTCCCTCCAGGATCTTCTGCGAATTGGAAAGAAGTGCGTAGGACTTTTCCAGCTCATCGTCCTCGCCCTCCTTAAGGGCTGCGGACCTGATCTCGGAAAGCTCGTGCTTAATAAGAGAAAGCTCCCTTGCAAGGGCGCTCTCGTCTCTTTGGTTTTCGGAAAGCTCCTTTTCGGCATCCCTGTAGGCCTGCCACGCCCGGGCCAGATCCTTTTTAAGATCACCCAGCTTTTCGCCCGCGTATTCATCAAGTATTCTGATGTGGTTGGATTTTTTCAGCAGGGACTGATGCTCGTGCTGACCGTGGATGTCGATGAGCAGGGAGGCCGCCTCCCTGAGCTTTGACGCGGGGACCGTCTCGCCGTTGATGCGGCAGGCCCCTCTCTTTTCCGAAATGCGGCGCGAAAGAATGAGGGCGCCGTCCTCATCGGGACATATCTCAAGCTCCGAAAGAGCCTCTGCCATCTCCGGGTCCGATACGGAAAACACCAGTTCCGAAAGGGCGCTTTCCGCCCCCGCGCGCACCAGATCCGGGGATGCCTTTGCCCCCAGGGCCAGCTCCACCGACCCCAGCAGCAGGGATTTACCCGCTCCCGTCTCTCCCGTGAGCACATGAAAGCCCTCTCCGAATTCCAGAGAAGCCTCTCTTATGAGAGCCATGTCCTTTACATGCAGTTCGTATAACATTCTATCACCGGTTCCTTTCCCGCTTTGACTGTGGCAAAGCGCAACAGCCTCTCTCCGGGCGGGAATAAAGATTCATTTTAATTTTTGGGAGAGAAGGGTCACAAAGCTCTCCCTGGACATTCTCACGAACTTTGTCCTTTTCGGCGCCCTCTTTATGGTGACCGCATCCCCTATGTTCAGGGGAGTGTTGTTCTCGCCGTCGTAGGAAACCTGGGCCGCGCCTCCGACCCTGTCCCAGACCACCTCTACCCTGATCACGTCGCTGTCACCCAGAACTATGGATCTGGAGTTTAATGTGTGGGCGCAGATGGGGGTTATTACGATAACCCCGGAATTGGGCTTTACTATGGGGCCTCCCGCGGAAAGATTGTATCCCGTGGAGCCCGTGGGGGTGGATACTATCACGCCGTCCGCCCTGTATGAAGTGAGAAAACTGTCATTTACGTATACCCTGTATTCAAGTACGGAAAGAGGTCCCGTACGCGCCAGGGTGATGTCGTTCATCGCCAGCCGGCTGTTTTCGCCGTTGATGCTGCCGGTTATCATCATGCGCTCTTCCACGTCGTACCGGCCGTCCATAAGACGCTGAAGCGCAGACTCCAGCGAAGAGGTTTCCACATCCGTCAGAAATCCGATGGTGCCCAGGTTTATGCCCACAAAGAGCACATCCCTGTCAGCCATGTCGCGGATGGCCTTTACCATGGTGCCGTCCCCTCCGATGGAGATGACGCAGTCGATATCCTCGGGTGCATCCACATGGCTTCCGTCAAGCCCGGTGTCGGGAAAGACGAATTTTTTGTATCTGCGGAGAAAGTTCACCACCCGCCTTGTGACCTCAAGGTCCTTATCCTTCATGGGATTGGTGACTATATAAAAGCTGTCCATACGATCTCCTTACGGTCTATGAATTAAGCTCCTCGTGGGCCTTTTTTACCACCCTTGCGGGAGCGCTTTCCTTATCCTGCATATCGGGCACCTCGGCTTTTTTAAGGTGCAGCAGATATTCTATGTTTCCCTCCGGCCCCTTTACCGGAGAGTGGTCCAGTCCCAGTATCCTGAAGCCATTTTCGGCCGCATAAGAAAAAACCGCCTCGATGACTTCCTCATGGACCTTAGGATCTCTTACGACTCCTTTTTTTCCGACCTTTTCCCTGCCGGCTTCGAACTGGGGCTTAATAAGGCACACCATCTCTCCCCCATCCTTTAAAAGGGGGTAAGCCGCAGGCAGTATCTTTGAAAGTGAGATGAAGGAAACGTCGCAGGAAGCAAAGTCCACGGGCTCGCTTATCTGCTCGTTGGTAACATACCGGAAGTTGGTCTTTTCCATGCAGACCACCCGGTCGTCGTTGCGAAGCTTCCAGTCCAGCTGGCCGTGGCCCACGTCGATGGCGTAGACCTTTGCGGCGCCGTTCTGCAGCATGCAGTCGGTGAAGCCTCCGGTGGAGGAGCCGATGTCCATGCACACACAGCCCGCGAGGCTGATGGGGAAGCACTCCATTGCCTTTTCAAGCTTAAGGCCGCCCCTGCTGACATACCGCAGGGTCTCTCCCCTTACCTCGATGCCCAGGGAGTCGTCAAACATATCTCCGGCCTTGTCCTCCTTCTGCCCGTCCACATACACTATGCCGGACATGATCAGCGCCTTGGCCTTTTCCCTGGAGGGAGCAAGTCCTCTGTTTACAAGCAGTATGTCAAGCCTTTCCTTCAACCGCTTCCAATATCCTTTCCGTAACCGAATCCTCGTCAATGCAGACTTCTTTTTTGAGAATGTCAACATTGCCGTGCTCAACATAGGCGTCGGGAAGAGAAATCCCTATGACCTTGAGCTTTAAGTCTTCATCCGACACCAGACGCCTGACTCCGTCTCCCAGACCTCCGTCGGCGATGTTCTCCTCCATGGTGACGATGAATTTATGTTTCTTTGCAAGACCCCTCACGGCTTCTTCGTCAAAGGGCTTCACAAACCTGGCGTTTATTAAAGTGGCTTCGATCCCGTGCTCCGCAAGCTTTTCCCTGACGGCCAGGGCGCATTTCACCATGCTGCCAACCGCGAAGAGCGCCACCTTTGAGCCGCTGTAGATCAGCTCGCTCTTTCCCAGTTCCACGGGGGCCCTGAACTCCTGAAGCCCGTCGTAGGCAAGGCCTCTGGGATATCTGATGGCAATGGGATGTCCGAAGGTCACTGCGAATTTCATCATGTCCGACAGCTCCCACTTGTTCTTGGGTGCCATGACGTGCATATTGGGCACGGTGGACAGGTATGAAAGATCAAAGATGCCCTGGTGTGTCTCACCGTCGGAGCCGACTATGCCGGCTCTGTCTATGGCGAAGATCACAGGGAGATCCTGGATGCAGACATCGTGTATTATCTGGTCGTAGGCTCTCTGGAGGAAGCTGGAATAGATGGCCACCACGGGGATCAGTCCCCCGGCGGCAAGCCCCGCCGCAAAGGTCACGGCGTGCTCCTCGGCGATGCCCACGTCAAAAAATCTGTCGGGATACATATTGCGGAACCGCTTTAATCCGGTGCCGTCCGGCATGGCTGCGGTCACCGCCACCACCCTCTCGTTCCTTGCCGCCAGCTTGTTCATGACGGTGGCAAAAACGTCGGTGTAGTTGGCCTTTGTCCTCTTGTTCTTGGGAAGTCCGGTCTCTATCTCGAAGGGCTCCGTGCCATGGAATCTGGCGGGATGCCTGATGGCGGGCTCATAACCCTTGCCCTTTGTGGTCTGCACGTGGATGATAACCGCGTGGTCCACCTTTTTAGCCTCCTTGATGAGGCGTACCATCTGCTTGATATCGTGGCCGTCCACAGGTCCCAGATAGGTGATGCCCATGTTCTCAAAGAGCATACCGGGCACAAAGATCTGCTTGAAGGAGCTCTTGTAGCGCTTCAGGGTATCCACGATGCTTCCGCCCTTGGGAATGCGCAGCAGAGCCTTTTCAAGGCCCTTTTTAAAGTCCATGTATCCCTCGGCGGTACGAATGGACTGGAGATAGTTGGGCATGCCTCCCACGTTCTCGGAGATGGACATGTTGTTGTCGTTGAGTATGATTATGAAGTTGGAACGCAGACGTCCGGCATTGTTCAGCGCCTCGTAGGCCATGCCTCCGGTGAGAGCGCCGTCGCCGATGACCGACACCACCGTGTGGGAAAGTCCGCATAGATCCCTGGCCCCCACAAGACCAAGCCCCGCCGAAATCGATGTGGAACTGTGGCCGGTGTCAAAGGCGTCGCAGTCGGATTCGTTGCGCTTGGGAAAGCCTGCCATGCCCCCGTATTTCCTGAGGGTATCAAAGCCCGCCTGCCTGCCGGTAAGGAGCTTGTGGGTATAGCTCTGGTGCCCCACGTCCCAGACGATCTTGTCTTCGGGCAGGTCAAGGGAGAGGTGCAGTGCCATGGTAAGCTCCACCGCTCCAAGGTTGGACCCGAGGTGTCCGCCGGTGACACTGATCTTTTCAATGAGGAAATCCCTGATCTCCTGGGCCAGTGCCTCGTACTTATCCGCCGGGATCTGCTTTATATCGTTTGCTTTTTTTATCCGATCAAGAAGCATTCTCAGTAATCCCTGTCAACCAAAAAATCAAAAAGTGCCAGCAGAAAGCTCTTGTCCCCGGGGAGGCACCTTGCCACCACCTTGGACTCGTCGCAGAGCCTTGCGGCCTCCGCCTTTGCCGCCTCAAGACCGTAGAGGGTAACGTAGGTCTCCTTGCCCTGCTGTGCGTCGGAGCCTATGGGCTTGCCAAGCTTCCTGGCGTTTCCCACCACATCGAGTATGTCGTCCTGGATCTGGAAGGCAACTCCCATATGCTCGGCTATGGTCTCAAGAGCGTTTATCTGTTCCGCGTTTGCCCCTCCCAGGATGCCGCCGCACACAAAGGCGGCCTGGAGCAGGGCTCCGGTCTTGTTTCTGTGTATGAAAAGAAGCCTTTCCCTGTCGATGGGGATCTCCTCTTTTTCGGATTCGACATCGGCAGCCTGTCCGCCGATCATTCCGTGGATCCCCGCCTTTTTTGCCAGGTAGGAAAAAGCCTGCGCAGTCTTTTTCATATCCTGCTCTTCGCACTCGTCAAAGGCACGGGCCGCGGTCTCAAAGGCCAGGTTCAAAAGCGCATCCCCTGCCAGGATAGCGGTGCTCTCCGAAAACTCCACCCAAACAGAGGGCTTGCCCCTGCGGAGCCGGTCGTTGTCCATTGCGGGCAGATCGTCGTGGACCAGTGAGTAGGAATGTATCATCTCAAGGGCGGCCGCAAAGGGCTCTGCGGGAGTCAGATCGCACCCGTCACCCATGAAAAGTCTGTACACCTCCAGGAGGATCACGGGGCGTATCCTTTTGCCCTTGCCCTCTACCGCGTAGCCCATGGCCTCAGCCAGGCTTTCGGCAAAGCCCACGTCATCGATCCCCATTTTAAGATATTCGTCCACAATGGCAGAAGCTCTCTCTGCCTTAAGGGCGAGCTGATCACTCAAACTCATTTTCTTCCCCCTCCGATGAAAGAGCTATGACCTTCTGCTCCACCTCTTCTATCCTGCTGCGGGTGTCCTTCAGAAGCTCCATTCCCTTTTTATAAAGCTCAAAGGATTCCTCCAGGGAGATCTCCTCGCTCTCAAGCCTTTCGGCGGTTTCCTCTATCTTTGCAAAGGCCTCGTCTATTGTGAGTTCTTCGGGCTTTGCTGAGTTTTCCGTTTTTTTATCGGCCATCTTCACTTTGCTCCTCTGCGTACTGCGTTATGGAAAAATCGCTCTGCGGTTATTTATGTCTCACTTTGGGGTGACTTCCGTGACCCGTGCCAGTACTGCTCCGTCCTTAAGGTTCACGCTGATGTCATCACCTGCTTTAACCTGCTCTACACTCTTTATTACCCTGCCGCTTTTTTCCGTTGCCACGCTGTAGCCCTGGGAAAGCTTCTTCAGGGGTGACAATCCCTCCAGTCTTGCGGCATACAGCGCAATGCTGTGCTTTGCCGTTCTGAGGGATAAGTCCATGGCGCCATCTATCCTTGATGAAAGACTCTCCTCCATTTGCCGTGTCTTTGCGAGCAGGTCCTTCATGGCCCGCTCCAGCCTCTCGGTGTCGGAGATGAGTCTCATGTTTTTCTCTTTTATTCCGGATGCCGGGCTCTTTTTGCCCAGCCGCCCCTCCAGCCTGATCAGGGAGTTCTTTGCCCGAAGGAGCGACGTCCCCATGGCCCTGCCCAGCCTGTCTTTTTCGTATTCGCACTGTCCCAGGAAGGACGAGTAGTCAAATACGGCGATCTCCGCTCCCGCTGAGGGTGTGGGAGCTCTCATGTCTGCGACCCAGTCGGCTATGGTGGTGTCGGTCTCGTGGCCCACCGCCGAGATCACCGGGGTGTTGCATTCAAAAATGGCCCTGGCCACCGCCTCTTCGTTGAAGGCCCACAGATCCTCGATGGATCCGCCGCCCCTGCCAACTATCATGCAGTCCACTCCGTACTCATCCAGAAGCCTTATGCCATGGCAGATGCTCTCCGCCGCGCCCTCGCCCTGGACCTTTGCCGGATATAAAACTATCCTGATATAGGGAAAGCGGCGCTTGGAGACATCTATAATATCCCTTACTGCCGCTCCTGTGGGTGCTGTCACAACGCCCAGCGTCCTGACATAAGCCGGTATCTCCCGCTTGTAGGCGGGATCGAACATCCCCATTTCCTCGAGTTCTTTTCTGAGGCGTTCGTATTTTTCGAATAATGCGCCCTCGCCCCCAACTTCAACCGTGTTGGCGTAGAGCTGGTAGCAGCCGTCCCTTTCATAAGTGGAAATGCTGCCCCCGATCACGACCTCCATACCGTCGGACAGTTTTGTCTTCAGGGTTTGGGCCGCGCTTTTGAACATGACAGCCTTAAGGGCTCCCGATGCGTCCTTTAATGTGAAGTAGATGTGGCCGCTCCAGTGGTATTTCACATTGGAGAGCTCACCCTTTACGCTGACGCTGCGGAGTCTGCCGTCCGCTTCAAACATAGCGTGTATGTATGAATTGATCTGTGATACTGTATAAACGTTTCCGGTCATTTACCTGCAAACCTGGCCAGTACACCGTTGACAAATGCTCCGGAGCCGTCCTGGCCGTATTTCTTGGCCAGCTCCACTGCCTCGTCTATGGCTACGCCGGTGGGTATGGAATCGTCGAAGAGGATCTCGTAAAGTCCCAGGCGGATCACCGCAAGCTCAACCTTGCCCATTCTCTCGGTGTTCCAGTTATCGGCCTTTTCGTTTATGGCCGCATCAAGCTCTTCAAGCTTTTCGAACACCGCCGAGCTCTTAGCGGTTATATAATCGGCGTCCGCATCCTCTGCGGGCTCCTCAAGCTCCTCTATGTAGAGCCTTACCTGCTCCGGCATATCCTCGTAGTCGTAAAAAGCCGACCTGAATACCAGGAGAAAAATATGCTCTCTCAGTTCGTGTCTGGTCATATCTCAGCCTTCTCTTTTCACTGCGGGACTGGCCACTCCGGCTATCCTTATGTTAACATCCGTAACGCCAAAGCCCACCATGGTCTCCACCGTGCTCTTGACCTTATCCTGGACGGATGAGCAGATGGCGGGGATCGCATATCCGTACCTGACGATGATGGCCAGGTCGATACGCAGTGAGCATGTTCCCTCTTCCTCCTCGTTTTCGAAGGTGTTCTCGATGAACACTCTTACTCCCTTGGAGAGTGTTTTCATGCCGACTCTGTTCATGATATTGGTGGTGACGTTGCCCGCCATTGCGGCAACGCCCTCCACCTCCATGGCGGCAAGTCCGGCAATGACCGCAACCACGTCGTCGGCGATCCTGATGTCACCGGCCGGTGATCTCTCAAGACTGATAAACTTTGATCCGTTTTCCTTTGCCATTTCCTGCCTCCTGATCATGATCATAAATTAATGTGCATCCTTAAGTGAGAAGCTTACTCTTCCCATTCTGTCCTTGCCGAGGCACTTAACCTTTACATGGTCACCGAGGGTGAGCACGTCCTCAACATGGTCGATGCGCTGCTGAGCAATCTTTGAGATGTGTACAAGTCCTTCCTTGCCGGGAGCAAACTCGATGAAGGCGCCGAACTCCTTGATGGAGACAACCTTGCCCTCGTACATCCTGCCCTCTTCGAACTCGGATACGATAAGGTTCACATACTCAAGTGCCTTCTTCATCATCTCGGGATCGGTTCCGCAGATCGAAACATTTCCGTCGTCGGTGATGTCCATCTTTACGCCGGTCTCATCAATGATAGCGTTGATGGTCTTGCCTCTCTGACCAACAACATCACCGATCTTCTCGGGATCGATCTTGGTCTGGATGATCTTGGGTGCGTAAGGACCAACCTCGGGACGGGGCTGCTCGATGGCCTTCTTCATGCAGTTGTCCATGATGAAGAGCCTTGCCTCACGACAGCGTGCGATAGCGCCCTCTACGATAGGTCTTGTAAGTCCGTGGATCTTGATATCCATCTGGATGGCGGTGATACCCTCGGTAGTACCGGTTACCTTGAAGTCCATATCTCCGAAGAAGTCCTCAAGGCCCTGGATATCGGTGAGGAGTACGAAATCGTCATCGGTATCGCCGGTAACAAGTCCGCAGGAGATACCTGCAACCATCTTCTTGATGGGAACGCCCGCAGCCATAAGCGCCATACATGATGCGCAGGTGGATGCCATTGAAGTGGATCCGTTCGACTCAAAGGTCTCGGATACGGCACGGATAGCGTAAGGGAACTCCTCGGGTGTGGGAAGCACGGGGATCAGAGCTCTCTCTGCAAGTGCTCCGTGACCGATCTCACGGCGTCCCGGTCCTCTTGAGGGCTTTGTCTCGCCCACAGAGTATGAGGGGAAGTTGTAGTGATGGATGTATCTCTTTGAGGTCACATTGTCATCGAGACCGTCAACCCTCTGTGCCTCGGAAAGAGGTGCCAGGGTGACAACGTCGCAGATCTGAGTCTGACCTCTGGTGAACATTGCGGAACCGTGTACCCTGGGGATGATATCAACCTCAGCCGCAAGGGGTCTGATCTGGGTGATCTCGCGTCCGTCGGGTCTCTTGTGATCCTTGAGGATCATCTTTCTGACGGTCTTCTTTTCGTACTGGTAGATAGCCTCACCGAGAACTGCGAGATAATCCTCGTTGTCGGCAAATGCCTCCTCAAGACGGGCGGTGATGTTGCGGATGTTCTCCTCACGCACCTGCTTTTCATCGGTGAATACTGCGGTCTCCATCTCTGCGGGAGGAACGATCTCCTTGATCTTTGCGAAGAGCTCCTCGGGGATGGCGCATGATTCGTACTCATGCTTTTTCTTGCCAACTTCGGCTACGATCTTGTTGATGAACTCGATGATGGTCTGGTTGATCTCATGAGCCTTGTAGATAGCCTCAAGCATACGAGACTCGGGAATCTCGTTTGCTCCTGCCTCGATCATGATAACCTTCTGTGCGGTGGAAGCAACAGTGAGCTTCAGATCGCCCTCAGCCCACACACTCTGGCTGGGATTGATGACGAAGTTGCCGTCCTTGTCCATGCCCACCTGAGTCATTGCGCAGGGGCCGTCGAAGGGGATGTCGGAAATGCAGGTTGCGATGGCTGAACCAAGCATGGCCACCAGCTCGGGCCTGTTGTCGGGATCAACCGACATAACCAGGTTGTTGAGGGTGACGTCGTTTCTGTAATCCTTGGGGAAGAGGGGTCTCATGGGTCTGTCGATAACTCTGGCAGTGAGCACTGAGTTCTCGGAAGCCTTGCCCTCTCTTTTATTGAAGCCGCCGGGGATCTTTCCGACTGCGTACATCTTCTCTTCGAACTCTACCGACAGGGGGAAGAAATCAATCCCGTCCCTGGGTTTGTCCGAAGCCGTTGCGGTGGAAAGAACCGTGGTGTCGCCGTAGTGCATGAATGCACATCCGTTTGCCTGCTTACCTACGCGGCCGATGTCAACGGTAAGTGTACGCCCCGCAAGCTCCATTGAGTAACTTTTGTAGTCCATAATTTTCTCCTTTTTCTTCTACTGCTTTCTTCTGCTTCTTTCTTCTTTTTCCTTCTCGCTTCTCTATTCTTAATAAAGTGAACAAGGGCGGAAAAATCCGCCCTCTGAATGGAAAAACTATTTTCTGATCCCGAGTCTTTCGATAAGTGAACGATATCTGTTAATATCCTTCTTTGCCAGATAATCCAGAAGACCTCTTCTCTGACCGATCATCTTAAGCATACCTCTGCGGCTGTGATGATCCTTGGGGTTTTCCTTGAGATGATCTGTGAGCTCACGGATGCGGGCGGTGAGGACCGCTATCTGTACCTCGGGTGAACCGGTGTCGCCCTCGCTGAGAGCGTACTCCTTGATGATCGCTGTCTTTTTGTCTTTCTTTATCATGTTTTTCTCCTTTTCCTGCCCTTGAGGGCTGATATGCCTGCACCCGCGGAGTGGTCGGAGTTTCCGTCCCCGGCAGGTGAGGTAAGTGCAACAATCCGCATTGTATCACAATGCCTGATTTATTTCAAGAGTGTCTTGCATTAAAGCTTTGACACGAACTCGCTCTTGATATAAGCGGTCTGGCCGTTGTATTTGATCTTGGTCCAGTCGCCCTCTGTGCCCAGCATGTCGAACTTGTCGCCCTTGTATGCGGAGCCCACCTTTTCGGCGTCGGTGGAAGGTCCCTTACGGATGCTGACTGCTTCCTTGGCCTCTACCCTGCCGCTTGCTGCCTCTGTGGTCTGCTGGGTCTCCTGAGGCTGCTCTGCCTCCTGGTTTTCCTGCCCCTCCTGAGGCTGCTCGCCGCCCTCGGTGCTCTCGGAGGTCACTGCCTGTGCCCCCTGGCTTACCTCGAGGAACTCGGTCTTAACATAAGCCTCCTGACCCTGGAAATCGATCTTTGACCAGCCGTTGTCAAGATTGTCAAGGATCTCTATGCTGTCACCGCCCATGAGCTGTCCCAGCTTCTCGCCGTCGGTGCTGGGTGCCTTGCGGACGTTGATGGTCTCTTTAACGGTGGCCCTGCCGGTATCTGCTGCCTGGGCTTCCTCTCCGCCTTCGCTCTTTTGGCTCTCTCTTGCTGCAAGCTCTGCGCTCACCGCATCGTCAAGTGCGTCGGGAAGCACCTCGAGGAAATTCTTGAGGGTCTCGTCACCGTCAAGGGTCTCTCTGTACTTTGTGTCTACCTTCTGAAGGAGCTCTACAACGTCGTCCTGTGCAAGAACGGCCTTGATGTACTCGCTCACCTTGTCTTCGTGCTTTGAATTGTCTACGTAGAGGCTGCCGTCATCCCTTGCATCTATATAAAGAGATGAGAGTCCGGGAACCGCGGTGTCGATCTTTTTGAATTTGATCTCATAGTATCCGAATACGATGTAGGAGCTCTCGGTGGCACCGGGCTTCACATAACACTCAAGGTTGTCGTAGTCGTCAATGAACTCGGCCTTTTTCTCGATCCTGATCTTTGCCTTTTCATCAAGCTCTGCGCAGATATTGCTGAGGGTCTCGGTATCACCGCTCCCCATTGCCTTGAAATACTGCTCTACCAGCTGGCTGACGGGAGTTCCGGTCTGCTGCTCCAGGGCAACATCGGGAACCTCAACGCTCTCGGTGTCTTCTTTTTTGTTTTTGTCCTTGTCAGTGTCCTTTTTGTCCTTTCCCTTGCCGGAAAACGTCACAAGTACGGCTACAAGGCACACAAACAGCACGCCTACTACGAAATACTGATAATATCTTATGATAAATGATTTTATATCGTTGGATCTCATGAATACTCTCTCCTGATGTTTTATTGATACGGCCTGTTATGCCGATTCAGTTTACTATATTTAAATACGCCTGAAGGGAATCGAACCCCCGCACCCGGAACCGGAATCCGGTGCTCTATCCACTGAGCTACAGGCGCAAACAACAGGCGTGCCGTAGACCGCCTATGGCATGATAACACATCTCATCCGAAAATACAAATACTTTACTCCCAAAATGTGTGATAAAAGATTGAACAAAACACCTGTTGTATTGTATTATTGCGTTATATCACGTTCAGGTTAAAGGGAGATCGCCAAAATGACCGAAACAAAAAAGCAGACCATCGACAGAGCCGATCTGGTGATTAGGATATGCATGATCATATGCCTTTTGTTCACCATCGTTATCTATATATACGGCCAGTTCTTTGTAAAGAACGCTTCACTCTACGCAAACCAGCTGGAGGAGTTTGACGCCGTATGGTCCTACACCGATCACTCGGGTGTCACCAAAAAATACCGTACCAACGAAACCTTCAATGTGGAGGGCGACAGGTTCGTCCGCCTCACCCTCACCCTTCCGGATAATCTGTCGGACGGCAACTGCCTCTTTCTGCAGGCGGGAATGGACCTGGATGCCTACATAGACGGGGAGCTGCGCAACAGCTACAAACTCACCAAATCCATAATAGGCCGTAACGTCAAAAGCATATGGGTCCCCATCACTCTCAGAAAGGGGGATTCCGGCAAGACCCTCACCATAGTCCGCCCCGGCTATCTGAACAGCATATACAGTCCCAGTGAGGTGTACATAGGCAACCGTCTGGGCTTTGCCATGACACTGATCCGCGACAACCTCTTCATCATAGTCCTTGGCTTTGCCATAATAGTCTTCAGCCTGGTGATCACAGCCATATGCCTTGCATACCGGGTTCTGGGCAGCCGTCCCTTCCCTCTCTGGTATCTGAGCCTGGGAGTTCTGGGTGGCGCCATCTGGCTTATCCTTGATAACTTTACCTACCCCCTGTTCTTCCAGAATTATTTCGTGGACGGCATCGCGGAATATCTTGTGGTGATGCTCATGCCCTTTCCCTTTGCCGCATACACCAACAGCCTTCTGGAGGGCAGATATAAAAAGCTCTACTACCCTGTGGCAGGCATGGTCATAGTCGACTTCGTGATCCTGACAATTCTTGATTTTACGGGCACGGCCGACTTCAACGAGACCATGCTCATAAGCAACATAGTCTCGGGTGTGGTGGGTTTCTTCTGCTTCGGCACACTCTTATACGATACCTACGTTAAAGGCAACCGTGAGCACACAGGAGTGAGCATAGGCTTTACCTTCTTTGTGGCCCTCACCCTGACCGAGATCATACACCTCAACCTTCCGGTCCACACCAACGACGGGATATTTATGGCAATAGGCCTCCTGGAGCTCCTGGTGGTGGCCGTAACCCACGAGATAAGGCGCATAAGCGATCTGAAAGCCGAGACCCTTGAGGCCCGGAATGCCAACAGGGCAAAGACCACCTTCCTGGCAAATATGAGTCATGAGATCCGCACCCCCATAAACGCCATCCTCGGAATGGACGAGCTGATACTCCGGGAGAACTCAAACCCCAAGGTCAGGGAGTACGCCCAAAACATAAAGGATGCGGGCACCGCCCTTCTGGACATTATAAGCGACGTCCTTGACTTCTCAAAGATCGAGCAGGGAAGGATGGACATCACCAACTCCGATTACGACACAAAATCACTGATCAACAGCGTCATAACCATGACGAAAGTAAGGGCCGACGCCAAGAACCTCTCCTTTATAAGGAACATCTCACAGGATCTCCCCTCACAGTTCAATGGCGATGAAAAGCGCATCCGCGAGATCCTGATGAACCTTTTGAGCAATGCGGTTAAATACACCCCCGCAGGCAGCGTCACTCTCAGCGTAAAGCACGAAGACACAGGGGAAGGCCGCGCCAACCTCATGATATCCGTAAAGGACACGGGTATAGGAATAAATGAAAGCGACAGATCCAGGCTCTTCAAGCAGTTTGAGCGCCTGGATCAGAAAAAGAACCGCTCCATAGAGGGCACGGGTCTTGGACTTACCATAGCCGCCAATCTGGTTAAGCTCATGGGCGGAACCATCGATTACGAGAGCACCTACGGGAAGGGTACGGAGTTTAAGGTAGTCATACCCCAGGGTATCGCCGACTCTTCTCCCATGGGCAGCCTCACCGAGGATACAGCCCCTGCCGATAAAACGACCGACAGCGCACAGCCCCGGGATCTGGAGGGAGTTAAGATACTTGTAGTGGACGACAGCAAGGTAAACCTGAAGGTTGCCGGCGGGCTTTTGAACATTCTGAAGGCCAATGTCACCACCTGCGTAAGCGGAGCGGAAATGCTGGACCTCATCACAAAAGAAAAATTCGACGTCATACTTCTGGATCACATGATGCCGGAGATGGACGGAATAGAGACCCTGCAGAAGGCCAAGACCTTAAGCGGCAATCTGAACTCCGACACTCCCTACATCGCCCTGACCGCCAACGCCATCGCGGGAGTCAGGGAGATGTATCTGGAAAACGGTTTCTCGGATTACCTTGCAAAGCCCGTAAAGCTTGAGCTTCTCTCCTCCACCATCAATTCCAATCTAGGACGCGATATCTAAACGCTTCCCGGCGGAGTCATATAAATAAACCCTGTCGGACAGCACCTCCTGGCCTGCCACCACGTTCTCGTTAACCTCGTGTACCATGGCCGAGAGATCCGATGCCTCCCCGCTCGCCACGGGCAGAGCAATGATCTCATGGACCGAAGAAGGCAGGATAAGGAAATCTCCTCCCAGGATCTCCGAAAGCTGTTCCAGGGTATCCCCGCAGCACATCTGGTAAGCCCCGTAGAGTCCCGGCCGGTTTGTGGCTACGTACATGGGGACATCCGCCTCAGGAAGCTCGATCCCCCTGAGAAAATCCGAAAGCTTTCTTATCCTCTTACCAAGGAGCTTTGGCGTGTTCTTCACCGCGATCTCATCCAGCTCTTCCGGATCCATCCCCCAGTGTTTAAGGTGTGAATCCTTTACCGCCATGCTGGCGTTTCCGAAGCTTGTCTCCCCCAGCACGCACATGTATGTCACCGCCAGATCAAGGAAATCCCTGTGGGGCATCTCCTTTAAGGCCTCGGCGTTCCTGCTTCGGCTCACCAGGCGACAGGCAAGCATGCCGCAGACCTTCTCCCTGTCAGAAAACATCTCCGGGTCGATAAAACCTGTGCCGTTTCTCTCCTCGTAGACTCTGATGATCCCTTTTACAGCCTCATCAAGCTCCATGCCGCATCTGTATCTTTCGTAGCTGTCGTTAAGGTAGATGGTTGGTGATATCTTTTCTCCCGCGGGGGTAATGCAGAGCCCGTCAAGGGCCACCCCGTTGTTTTTTACCACCCTGCGGCACTCCACTGCCGCGCTACTGCCCAGTTTTTGGGAAACCCGGGCCGCTATCTGCTCCTCGTATTCTTCAAAGCTCAATATATTATTCAATTTATCCTCCTGTCCTTGCAGGAGAAATCCGGCTTAAAACGCAAAAAAGGCGGCGCCGCAGCGCCGCCGTGAAAATCCCTTTATACTCTGGAGAGATACTCTCCCGTACGGGTGTCAATCTTTATGACATTTCCCTCTTCAACGAAGAGAGGAACCGAAACCTGTGCACCTGTCTCAACGATGGCGGGCTTTGACGCGCCCGTTGCGGTATCGCCCTTGAAGCCGGGCTCTGTCTCGGTGATGGCAAGCTCGACAAAAAGAGGAGGCTCGATGGCAAATACGCTGCCCTTGTAAGAGCATACCTTAACCATCTCAATTTCCTTAACGAACTTGAGCGAATCACCTACGGTCTCGCCGTTGAGAGCTATCTGCTCGTAGTTTTCAGTGTCCATGAAGTTGTAAAGATCACCGTCGTTGTAGAGATACTGCATCTCTCTTCTGTCGATGTGCGCGGTCTCAAACTTCTCGGTAGGTCTGAAAGACTTCTCAACCACACCGGAGTTGATGATATTTTTAAGCTTCGTGCGGACAAACGCAGCACCCTTTCCGGGCTTTACATGCTGAAACTCGATTATCTGGTACACGTTTCCGTCTATTTCCACGGTAACGCCGTTTCTGAATTCTCCTGCTGAAATCATTAGGCTTTCCTCCTTAAATTTGCGAAACAATACTAAGCTATTTTAAACTAAATGCTCTCACATTTCAACAAGAAATTGCAAGGCCTCGCAATACCCGTCAATACCGTGTCCGAATATCTGTTTCTGACACACCTCCGCGGTGACGGAAACCGACCTGAAGCTCTCTCTTGCGGTGATGTCCGAAAGATGCACCTCCACCTTGGGGATCTCTTCCACCGAGGCCAGGGCATCCCTGATGGCGTAGCTGTAATGGGTATAGGCTCCGGGGTTGATCACTATCCCTTCGGTGCCGTCGCTGTAGGCCTCCTGTATCCTGTCGATGATGGCGCCCTCGTGGTTGCTCTGGAAGATCTCGACCTCACAGCCCAGGCTCTCCGCCTTTTCCTTTACGGTTTTTACCAGAAAGTCATAGTCCCTGTCGCCGTAGATCTTTTTTTCGCGTATGCCCAGAAAGTTAAGGTTCGGGCCGTTAATAACAAGGATCTTTTTCATATCATCCTCTCCTTTGTATATTACCGGGGCTAAGCCCTCAGAATGACAGTATCCGCACCGCGATCTCCTCCGCGGTCATATCGTCCGTATCTATCACCTCATGGGCGGTCTGCATGTATACGGCCTCCCGATCCGAAAGTATGCCCTCTATCTTTGCCTTAAGACCGCCTCCCGCAAGGAGCGGCCTCGTGGTATCGCCCTCCAGCCTCCTGCACAGGGTGGAAACCCCGGCCCGAAGGTACACTGTCTTTCCGATCTTTTTGAGAAGCTCTCGGTTTTCTTCTCGCACGGGCATGCCCCCTCCGGCGGAGAGCACAAAACCGTTTTCCGCCTTGCCGGAAAGCTCCTTAAGCAGCCCGGTCTCCATATCGCGAAAGGCCTTTTCACCCTGCTCTTCAAAGATCCGGTTTATGGTCATGCCGCTGCGTCTTTCGATCTCGGCATCCGCATCCAGCACCTCAAACCCAAGCTTTTTAAGACAGTTCGAAACCGAGGTCTTTCCGCTTCCCATGCACCCTATGAGCACTATGGGATCCGCCACACCGGCACAAAGCTGCAGCCTCGCCCCAGCCTTCAGTGCCAAGAGCTCGCTCACCGTGGTTCCCATGAATTTCTCATAGGCATCCACCGCCTGATAAAGCAGCATCGAAAGACCGTTGCAGGCAGGCTTTCCCGCTGCCTCCATCCTCTTCATGAACTGCGTCTTTGCGGGCTTATACACTATATCCATGCCCCACAGGGCATTGGCGAAAAACTCCCCGTCGTCTATGACACAGCCCTCAATGTCGGGGGCAAGCCCCACGCTGGTGCACTGGACGACGAAAAACTCCCTGTCATAGAGAGTGCTTATCTCATCATATGTTCCGGAGTAAACCCGGCAGTCCTTTGCATATTCGGAAAGGGATGCGGCCAGCTCAGCCGCTCTCTCGGGTGTGCGATTAAAAATGTATATCTCCGAAACTCCCATGGAGGACAGCGCAAACACCACCGCTCTCGAAGCGCCTCCTGCTCCCAGGACAGCGGCAGCCTTTCCCTCCACCGGTTTCCCGAAGGCCTTAAGAGCCCGTATAAAGCCCGTGGCGTCGGTGTTGTATCCCACATAACCCTTATCCCCTCTCACCAGGGTATTCACCGCTCCTATAGCCTTTGCCATCGGGTCGATGTCCTCAAGGAAGGGAATGACCGCGCTCTTGTGGGGCACTGTTACATTGAGCCCCTGTATCCCCAGGGAAAAAGCTCCCTTCAGGGCAGCTTCCACACCCCCGCGCTTTACGGGAAAGGGAACATATACCGCCGACTCTCCGCCTTCGTATATATCGCTGAGGGTGTTGTGGATCACGGGGGAAAGAGTATGCTCCACCGGGTCTCCTATAAGGCCCAGTACTTTTGTTTTTCCGTTTATCATTTTTTAACTCCTGTCCTTGTTACCGGTGCAGGTTCCTTTTCTCAAAGCTCTTGAGTATGGGAGCTTCCAGCCGCCTCTTCAGGACGATCTGTATCTCTTCTTTAGGGTCGATGGGCTTTGTCAGGATGCTGTATATCCCGATACGCCTGGCCCCCCACACATCGGTAAAGATCTGATCTCCAACAAACAGAGCTTCCTCCTTTGTGACGCCCAGGGCCTTCAGAGCCTCAAGATATCCCTTCTTAAAGGGCTTGTCGGCTTTGCAGATATACTTGAGTCCGCTCCCGGCCTCATCGGCGAAGCTTCGGACCCTGGGTTCTTTGTTGTTGGAAAGCACCAGTGACTTAAAGCCTATCTTCTTAAGACGCGCAAAAAGAGCCCGGCTCCTGTCGTCTGCGGGAGCGCCGTGCTCCACCAGTGTGTTGTCGATATCAAAGATGACCCCTCTCTTTCCCTTTTCATACCAGCCTTCGTAGTCGATATCGTAGGCCGATGCAAGGTACTCGTCGGGATAAAATGTCTCGATCCAGCTCATAGAATTAAAAAGGGGGATGCCTTTGGCTCCCCCTGAAATGCCTTTGTCAGTTAAGGAATTTTTTAAGCTCGTCCATGAAGGTGTTGATATCCTTGAACTCTCTGTAGACGGATGCGAACCTTACGTATGCAACCGCATCCAGATCCTTGAGCTTGGCCATTACCAGCTCTCCGATCCTGTTGGAGGGTATTTCCTTGTCCTCCATGCTGAAGATCTCGGTCTCCACCTCGTCAACGATCCTGGTGATCTGCTCTGCCGATGCGGGACGCTTGTGGCAGGCCCTCAGCACGCCGGCCTCGATCTTTTTACGGTCGTAAGCCTCGCGGTTGTTGTCTTTTTTGATGACGATGAGAGGAATGGTCTCTACCTTTTCGTAGGTGGTAAATCTCTTACCGCACTCGTCGCAGACCCTGCGCCTTCTGATGGAATTGTTTTCCTCTGCCGGCCTGGAATCAATGACCCTGGTGTTTTCATGACTGCAGAAAGGACACTTCATTTGAACCTCCGATCGATTACTGTTTTTTCAGGAAATTGGGTATGTTAAGGCTTTTCTGCTGAACCCTGGGTGTAACGGGTGCCACAGGGGTGGCTGCTGTACGCTGGGGTGCCGCGGTGGCCGGCCCTGCCGCCCTGCCGGGAAGCACGTCTGTGCCGATGGAGGGTGAAACCTTGCGGGGTGCGGTGCCTGCAGTTGCGCTCTGTGCGCTGATGCCGGTACGCTGCGCAAAGCTTGACCTGGGAGCGCTGGCTGCTGCCCCCTCCTCAATTCCGGTGGCGATAACGGTGATCTTAACGGTCTCCGCTACGCTGTCGTCGTACATGGCGCCAAAGATGATGTTGGTGTCGGCTCCGGTGAGATCCTGTACATAGGAAACCGCGTCGTCAGCGTCCGTGAGGGAAATATCTCCGGAGAAGTTGATGATGACATCGGAGGCACCGGTGATGTTGGTCTCCAGAAGAGGGCTGGAAACTGCTTGCTTAACGGCCTCAAGAGCCTTGTCATCTCCGCCGGTGGCGATTCCGATACCAACGTGGGCGATGCCCTTGTCCTTCATGACTGTCTGTACATCGGCGAAGTCAAGATTGATGAGAGCCGATGCGTTTATCAGGTCGGTGATGCCCTGTACCGCCTGCTGAAGCACCTCGTCTGCCTTCTTAAGTGCATCGGGCATGGTGGTGCGCCTGTCAACTATCTCCAAAAGCTTGTCATTGGGAATGACTATGAGTGTGTCCACATGCTCCTTGAGCCTTTCGATACCGCTCAGGGCGTTGTTCATGCGGGTCTTTGCTTCGAATTTGAAGGGCTTTGTAACCACACCTACGGTGAGTATGCCCATATCCTTGGCCACCTGTGCAACAACGGGTGCCGCACCGGTTCCGGTACCGCCGCCCATTCCGCAGGTTACAAACACCATGTCCGCTCCCTTGATGGCCTCTGTTATCTCATCAAGACTTTCCTCGGCGGCCTTTTCACCTACCTCGGGCTTCGCTCCTGCCCCAAGTCCTTTGGTGAGTTTTTCTCCTATCTGAAGGAGTCTGTCGGATTTACAAAGCTTAAGAGCCTGCTTATCGGTGTTTATGCCGATGAAATCGACTCCGACTATACGTTCTTCGATCATGCGGTTTACGGCGTTATTGCCGGCTCCGCCGACTCCGACGACAACGATCTTGGCTGCCGCCTCGGGCACATTCATTTCAATCTCTATACCAGCCACGGAACATTCCTCCACTTAAAAATAAACAAAACACTATATACTATATAATTATTTTACCGATTTAGCAAGTCTTTACTTTATTTTTATTCAGCTCCATCGGTATCGACGCTCTCTTTGCTCTCCGGGGTGCCCTCAGCGTTCCCGCCGGCCTCATCCCCGGCAGCCTCACCGGATCCCTCTTCAGCCCCTTCTTCAAGCAGCTCATCGGAGAGCTCTTCATGCCTCTTTGTATCATCGCGCTGAAAGGTGATGTACCCGGTCTTTGAGTCCCCGTCGTAGGTCTCCATATGAAGTACTCCCGACAGGTCTCCCAGCTTGGGTGCTATGCCCTGGAGCTTCATCATCTTTTCATCTATGTTGTCCATTGACCCCATCTGGACCCTTGCCTTTCCGAAATACAGAGTCACCTCCATATCGGAGTCAAAATAGATCCTGTCGCTGACCACGTCATACTTGGAAAGCAGCTGGGTTATGGTGAGGATGCTCTTGAATATCTCCTCGTTTTCCACGGGAAGCTTTTCGTAAAGCACCACGTGGTCGAAGTCAAGGCCCGTGACATAGGGCAGATCCGTATGCCTCACCGAGGAGGTCTCTACAACTATGCCGTCCTTGTCAAAGTACATGTAGCGGTCCAGATACCCCACGCAGCCGGCAATGGCCTTTTCATATACGGTGATGGATATGGAGGACGGGGAGAGGATCTTTACATCCATGGTTTCCACGAAGGGAACCCCCTCCACGCTTGAATTTCTGTACTTTGCGGAAAGATAGAGGGAATTATGTCCCAGCGGACCGGTCATAACCATGTCCTTGATCTGCTCCACGGTGTAGTGCCGGTTTCCGGTGACATTTACCTTCGTCACCTCGAAGGCCTTCCACATGACAATTAAGACGCAGGATACAACAGTCAGGGCAACTACGGTAAAAAGCAATATCTTCTGTCCCCTGCTCATTCCCAGGTAGATATAATTCTTTCTTTCAGGAGCTTCTCTACTCAAAGACTATTCTCCCTGAAATATTAAGTATCATTCCGATCTCTATCAGCAGGAACACCACGGAGGTGCCACCGTAGCTGATGAAGGGAAGGGTTACTCCCGTGTTGGGCATGGTGTTGGTCACCACCGCCACGTTCATTATAACCTGAAGAGAAATATGGGCCAGAACCCCCACGGTTATGAGGGAACCGTAGATGTCCGGTGCATTCTGTGCCACTAAAAGGCACCGCCACAGCAGGAACATGAACATGGAAAGCACCACCACTGCTCCAAAGAAGCCAAGCTCCTCACAGATGATGGAAAAGATCATATCGTTCTGGGCCTCGGGAATGATGCCCAGCTTCTGCATGCTCTGTCCGAGCCCCTTGCCCCAGAGTCCGCCGGAGCCTATGGAATACAGGGACTGGAGTGTCTGGAAGCCGTAGCCCTTCGCATCCGCCTCGGGATTGAGCCAGGCGTTGATCCTGGAAAATCTGAAGGACATGGCAGGTATGGACTGGGTGTGGATGAGGTACACCAGAAGTGCCCCCATTATGATCACCGCGAGAGCTCCGAGCACAAAAAATCTGTAGTTCTTACAAGCCACAAAAAGCATTACCACGGCGATCATTCCGATGATGAAGGCCGAGCTCGCATTTGAAGTCAGCAAAAATACCGCCACAGCCATTATACCTGCGGGGGTCATCACCTTGAGCATGCCAAGGGGAGTTTCTATCTCCTCTTTTTTCATGCGGGTGATCATCAGCGCCGTACCCAGGATAACCGCTATCTTTGCTATCTCTGCAGGCTGGAAGGAGATGGGCCCCAGATTGATCCACCGCCTTGCGCCGTTTACCTCAAAGCCCAGGGGCGTGACAACCAGTCCGACGGTTACAATAGCCGCAATATATGCACCTATGGAAAACTTAACCCAGAGATGATAGTCCATGCGGGAAAAGATCACCATTGCCACTATGGCCACGATCACGTTTCTCACCTGACGCTTCAGGTAAAACTGGGGATCTCCCATCTTCAGCATGGCCTCGTATGAACTGGCAGAGTATATCATGATAACGCCGAAGGCAAGCAGAAAGATCACGACAACGACTATGTTGAGATCCACGCCCGCCAGCTGTTTTCTGTTTTTCTTAAGAAAATCGAACTTCAAAACAATTTCTCCGGTCAGAATGTAAGATTAAAAGCACAGAGTGCGCAAAGCACCGCCGTAATTATGGAAAATACGTTGACAACCTTGGTCTCCTTCCATCCGCAGAGCTCGAAATGGTGATGGATGGGGGCCATCTTAAAGATCCTTTTTCCCTTTGTGAGTTTGAAATAGCCCACCTGAAGGATGACCGACGCCACCTCTGCAAGGTATATGAAAGCGATGAAGGGGATAAAAAGCTCCATTCTCATGAGTATGGCAGCCACGGAAACGTAGCCTCCAAGGGCGAGCGAGCCCGTATCTCCCATGAACACGCTCGCCTTGTGGCTGTTGTAGAGCAGAAATCCCAATAATGCTCCCGTCATCGCTGAGGATGCAAAATAACTCTTTGAGCCAACCGAAAGGGCGGCCAGCAGCAGAAATACCGCTATCACCGCCGTCACACTGCTTGCAAGCCCGTCCAGGCCGTCGGTAAAGTTGGAACCGTTAACGGTACCCACCATTACGATGACCCAGAGTATGGGGGTAAAGCTTCCGAAGTCGACTTCAATATTGATAAAGGGAAGCTGCGTCGCCATGGGGACCGCGCAGACATTTTTGATGTACCATGTAAGACCTGCGGCAAGAAGTATCTGAAGTCCGAACTTCTGCCATGCCCGAAGACCCATGGAGCGCTTCAGCACCACCTTGATGAAATCATCAATGAAACCTATGACAGCAAAGCCAAAAACCGACATGAGTATGGCCTTGCACTCATTCCCCATAAGGCCTTTGCTGATGCAGTAAAGGCACACAACCCCAAAGGGGATAAGGAATATAAAACCGCCCATGGTGGGGGTTCCGTTTTTCTTAAGATGGCTCTCCGGCCCCTCGGAGCGCACCGTCTGTCCTGCCTTGATGCGCAGGAGCACCGGTATCAGTATCGGGCCCAGAACTGCAGCGGCGGCAAAGGCCGCTACCCCGGGAAGGAGAAAATGTATGCCGTAGGTTTCCATGATGTTCCTCCGTTATGTGATCACGTTTAATCCATGAATGAGGTACTTCCTTCGATGGGTAGAAGGGTTTCGGGATCCAGCACCTGTCCGGTGTTTGGATCTATGGGATATCCCGTTGCCTCATCGTATCTGATGCCGCCCTCGGTGCCCTCTTCATTGGCACCCTCGCCGGCTCCTATCATCTCCACAGTGGTGGTCTCAAGATCGTCGCCGCCTGCAGGAGCGTCAGCCTCATCGGGACTGTTTGACTCTCCTTCTGCGGCTCCTTCACCCTCAGCAGCTTCGCCCTCGGCACCTTCGGCACCTTCGGCCTCGTCGCTCTGTTCCTTTACGGTCTCGGCGTCAAGGGAGAAGTCCATCTGCATCTCTTCAAGCTCCGCCCTCTCGTCGTCCGTCAGCTCCTCGGTCATGAAGATGTTCATGTAAGGCAGCACCTCAGTCATTATATCCATGGTGAGAGTGGTTGCAAGTCTTGCATTGTCCTGTGCTATAACGTTGGGCTGGTCGATGACCACATAGGAAAGAACCTTGGGATCGTCAGCCGGCACATAACCGCAGAAGGAAACCACGTAGTTTCTCTTGTCACGGGGGATCTTCTCGGCGGTACCCGTCTTTCCTCCCATGGTGTAACCCGCGGGCCTTGCGCTCCAACCGGTACCCTCGGTGCCCTCCATTACCACGCTCTTCATCATTTCTCTGATCTTGGAGGAGGTACTGTTGGAGATGGTCTGCTTCAGCACTCTGGGCTCTATGTCCTCGACCGTGGCACCCTCTGCGTTCATTATCTTGCTCACCACATGGGGCTGGTAATAATAGCCTCCGTTAATGAGGGAGCAGTAGGCGGATGCCATCTGTATCATGGTCACGTTAAAGCCCTGTCCGAAGGATCCTACCGCCAGGTCCGTCTGGCCCATCTTTTCGTTGAACACCAGGGAGGAGGCGTTAACCTCTCCGGAGAGGTCTATGTTTGTCTTTAATCCGAAGTTAAAGGCTCTGTTGTACTTAAGCCACCTGTCCTTGCCAAGTGCAAAGGCCACGTTCATCAGCACCACGTTGCAGGACTTCTGAATGCCCTGGCTTACGGTAAGGGTTCCGTCACCCAGCCTGTTATGGCAGTGGATCACGTGCTCTCCCACCTCAAGGGCTCCGTTACAGTTATAGCTCTCATCGCCCCTTATGGCGCCGTCCTCAATGGCCGAAGCCACCGTAAAGGGCTTGGCGGTCGAACCGGGCTCATAGGTATCGGATATGCAGAAGTTCCTCCACACTCTGTTGAGAGCCTCCAGCTTTTCCTCTTCGTCCATGCCGCCGATCTCCTCCTCGGAATAAAAAGGGGAAAGATCTCTGGGGTTGGAAAGATCGAAGCTTGGATAACTGGCCATGGCCAGCACCTCGCCGGTGTTGGGGTCCATTATGATGCAGCCTATATTGTTGGCGCCGTTGCCTTCCCTGGCCTCGTTCTTATGGGCCTCGGAAAACTTCAGCAGATGCTTTTCAACTATACTCTGGATGTTTGTGTCGATGGTGGAAACTATGGTGTTTCCGTCGGTCGCGGGCTTGATGGTCTGCTCCACCACCGAGTCCTCGGTAAGGTATCCGTAACGGCGTCCGTTGGTTCCGTTTAGGACGCTGTTGTAATACTCCTCAAGGCCGAAATATCCACTGTTCTCTCCCTGGGTAAAGCCCAGAAGGTCGCAGGCCAGTGATCCGTAGGGATACTCCCTCTTATAGTCCTCTTCGAACCAGACTCCGGCCACCCTGTTCTCGTCCTCCTCGGATCTGTTTTCCTCCTCGAATTCGAGGTAGGCCTGGATGTCGTCGTAGGGAAGTTTTTTTGCAAATACCCTGTACTGTGAAGAGGGATTTTTCTCGGCGTATTCCCGCAGAGCCGCGGTGTCAACGCTCTTAAAATATTTCCTGACAGCGTTTAGGGTAGGCTCTAAGTGGATACCCTCGTCGCTCATGAGAAGCTTTGAATCGATGATGAGATTGTAGACCTTTTCGCTGTAGGCAAGCTTGCTGCCCTTGCGGTCCACGATATCTCCCCTCTTAAACGGAAGAGAGGTGCTGTCGTAGGACTGCTGTGAGTAGACCTGCTTTTTGTACCTCTGGCCGTTGTCCCTGAATATAAAAAACAGGCGAACTGCCAGGAGCACGAAAGCGGCCATCACCAGAAACGATAGCACCACAAGCTTTTTCTGCATTTCCCGGGAAAACCGGTTTATATTACTTCGTTTTTTCATTTGCCTGCACCGGGTATGTCGGCGTGCTGGCGGACGTAATCGGTGTCGTTGCCCTCGAAGGAAACGATCTGTTCGTTGTCGGGATAGGTCATCCCCAGCTCGTTCATGGCCGTGGCCTTTATCTCTTCAAGATCCACGCTGCCCATTATCCTGGCATACTCTTCGTCGTTTGACATCTTAAGATTGCTGAGTTCTCTCTCGAGCTTTGTTATCGCGTATTTTTCCTGCTGTATCCTGCTCTGTATGGAAAGGTACTCCGTAAAGCAGGCTGCCAGCAGTCCGATGGCTATGACCGTACTGAGCATCAGTGTCACCGGCATATTCCGGGACTTTGCCCTGTTCTTCATTGCCTGCTGTGAGGGAACCTTTACAGGCACCAGCTCCGGCCTCATGGGCAGGGTCTGCGGTGCCGTCCTTCTCACTGTGTTTCCTTCGATGTATGTGAGCTGTCTTCTGTTTTCGGATGTTCTTCTTCTCTCGTTTCTCATCATACTCTCCCGTTGTCTTTCTTATCCCTGCATTTAAGGCCGGTTCTTATCCGCCCCTATGCTCTTTCAAAAACCCTCAGCTTCGCGCTCTGGCTTCGGGTGTTTTCTTTCTGCTCCTCTTCACCCGGTAATATGGGCTTTCTTGTGATCACCCTGCCCAGGCTTTTTTTGCCGCAGACGCACACCGGAAAATCCCCGGGGCAGGTGCAGGGATTCTCCCATTGCCTGAAACAGTTTTTAACTATTCGATCCTCCAGTGAGTGGAAGGTTATGATACAAACTCTTCCCTTCGGCGCCAGCACATCGGGTATTTCCGAAAGTGCCTGCTCCAGAGCTGAAAGCTCACCGTTTACCTCTATCCTTATGGCCTGGAAGGTCCTCTTTGCGGGATGTCCCATGGCCTTTTGTACCTTCATCGGAATGGCGGCTTTTATGGCCTCTACCAACTGGAAGGTGGTCTCTATCGGTCCCTCTTCCCTCCTGCTGACTATGTGGTTTGCAATGTTCTTTGCAAAGGGCTCTTCGCCGTAATCCTTTATCACCCGGGCCAGCTGTTCCTTTGAGTAGGCGTTTACCACCCGGTATGCGCTGACCTCTTCGCTCCTGTCCATCCTCATGTCCAGGGGCGCGTCCTTCATATAGGAAAAGCCTCTGTCGCCCTCATCCAGCTGGTGGGAGGAAACTCCCAGGTCCAGGAGTATGCCGTCGGCTTTGGGTGCCCCTTCCGCTCTGAGGGCGTCCTTGAGATTTCTGTAGTTACCTTTTATGATCCTGACTCTGTCGCCAAAGGGCTCAAGTCTTTTCTTCGCCGCCGCTATGGCATCCTCATCTCTGTCTATTCCGTAGAGGCGTCCGGTGGTGAGCTTTTCGGCGATCCTCGATGAATGCCCCGCTCCCCCAAGAGTTCCGTCAACATATACGCCGTCCTCCCGGATGTTCAGATTTTCGATGCATTCCTCAAGCAGAACGCTTACGTGGGAAAACTCCATATCCTGCCTCACAGCCTCAGGCCGATCTCTTCAAGCTTGGCAGCGATCTGATCCATATCCTCGGGTGAAGCGGGAGTATCTGCTTCCCATCTCTCCCTGTCCCAGATCTCGACTCTGCGGCCGGCTCCTACGAATACCACGTCTTTTTTAAGATCCGCATGGGCGCGCAGGTTCTGGGGCAAAAGCATCCTGCCCTGTTTGTCGAGCTCGGGAGTGTCTGCACCCGCCAGGAAGAACCTGACAAAGGTACGCGCTTCGCGGCTGGTGGTGGGAAGGTCTGCCAGTTTCTCCTCGAAGCTGCTCCACTCCTTGGCGTCGTACACAAAGAGGCAGCCGTCGAGACCCTTTGTAACTACAAAGCCCTCGCCCAGCGCATCCCTGAGCTTGGAAGGTATTATCACCCTTCCCTTGGTATCGATTGTATGGCTGAACTCGCCCATGTACATGGCATTCACCTTCAAATCTACCACTCTGTGACACTTACCGCCACTTTTCACCACTACATGTCCCATTCTATACCACTTTCCCCACGAAATCAAGCAAAAAATGGCAATTTTTGAATTTTTTGTGAACATGTCACCTTTTTTTGAGCGCAAAAAAGGACGTCCCGTCGGAACGTCCTCAAAATCCGCAATTTTGTTCTGTTTTTATTGTTTTATTCCGTAGTGTTTTCTACACTTTCCGATGATTCATTTTCACTTTCTGCCGGTTTCTCTTCTTCTGCCGGTTTCTCTTCTTCTGCCGGTTTCTCTTCTTCTGCCGGTTTCTCTTCGATTTCCGAATACTTCTCCACACTATCTGCAGATACTTCTTCCACTCCCACCTTCAAGGCGGCGGGCTTTCTTACCCATCCGAAGTATATCAGCAGCACTGCGGCCGCCAGTGCTGAAACCGAGGATACCAACATGCTCACAGGGATCCCGGTACCGGGTATTATGAGCTGATCGGTCCTGAGGGATTCTATGAAAAACCTTCCCAGACCGTAAAGAGCGATGTACTCAAGGAAGATCTCACCGTCAAATTTCTTTTTCCTGCTGCGCCACAGCAGTATGCACAGGGCCAGGGTGTTCCACAGTCCCTCGTACAGAAAGGTGGGATGGACCTGGATGTAATTCGCCCCCTGCTCTATGGCTCCGGCGATCTTCGGTGTTATATCCCCGGATCTTACGGCATCCAAAGGAAGCCTCATGGCCAGCAGGCTGTCGGTGTACTCACCGAAGGCCTCCCTGTTA
>JAFYEL010000087.1 GCA_017544285.1 Lachnospiraceae bacterium
AAAGCGAGCACCTGCTTCCCGTCGAGCTCGAGTACGGAGTTTACAGGATACAGGTGACCTGCGATGGCTATGAACCCTATGACAGAAGGATCAGCGTGGGTTCAAAGAAAGCGGAGATAGACATAGAACTGACCGATAAGGACGAGAAGGTTTCCGAAAACAGGGCGGAAGAAAGGAAGAGCTCCTCCTCATCCGTGCGCGGAAGCATAGATTATACCGTAACAGCTCCGCCGCCGGCATCCTCGTCTTCTTCCTCGTCGGCTGAACTAAACGCTGCTGAAGAGGCTTCAAAGAGCAGCTCGTCCTCTTCGGATTATTCCCAGGAGGGAATTTATTACGACGATGATGACGAAAGCTCCTCCTCTTCTTCGGAAAGGAGATTTGCCTATCTGTTCATAGATGAACCGGATGATGTGGAGGTATATTACGACGGGTCCTACAAGGGGATATCACCCCTGGGAATAAAAAAAGAGCCCGGGACCCATGTCATCACCCTCAGAAAGGACGGCTATGTGACCAGGAGTTATACCCTTAATCTTTCGGACGATGATGAGGATGAAAGCTTCGAATTCCGGGCACTTTCCCGGGAATAGCCCAAAATAGTTTACATAAGTCAAAAACGGGAGGCTAAATCCCAAAAAAATGCCGTATTTCCTTGACAAAACGGGCTTTCAAGGATAATATAATTTGTGTGTTTCGGCAACTGCCGTACACAGTAGATCTATTAAGATTTGTAACAGGAGGAATTGTAATGAACAAGACAGAGTTAATTTCTGCTTTGGCAGAGAAGACCGAAGTATCCAAGAAGGACGCCGAGAAGGTTGTTAACGCTTTCGTAGAGGTAGTTGGCGAGCAGCTTAAGAAGGGCGACAAGATCCAGCTCATCGGATTCGGTACCTTTGAGGTAGCTGAGAGGGCAGCACGTGAGGGACGTAATCCTCAGACCGGAAAGACCATTAAGATCGCAGCATCCAAGTCTCCCAAGTTTAAGGCAGGCAAGGCGCTTAAGGATCTGGTAAATTCCAGCGGAAAGAAGAAGAAGAAGTAATCATTAAATACTGAATTCCTTAGAGATTTAAGATCCCGTGCGCACTTCGCGTGCGGGATTCTTTCATTAAAAGCATGAGACTAGACAAATTCCTTAAAGTATCCCGCCTGATAAAACGCCGCACCGTGGCAAACGAAGCCTGCGACGCGGGCAGGGTGAAAATAAATGATAAAGAGGCAAAGGCTTCGGCAGCCGTAAAGGCAGGTGATATCCTGGAGATATCCTTTGGCACGAAACCGCTTAAGGTAAAGGTTCTGGATGTGCGTGAGACCGTAAAAAAAGAAGAAGCCGCCGACATGTATGAGGTGCTTGCCTGATGGATAAGCTTTTACTGTCGTTAATAGTTCCCTGTTACAATGAAGAAGAAGCGCTCCCTCTTTTTTACAAAGAGGCTGTCTGTGTTCTGTCAAAGATGGACTGTGACTACGAGCTGCTTTTTATCAATGACGGTTCCTCCGACGGTACCCTTGAAGTTATCAGGTCCCTGTCTTCAAAGGACGGGCACATCAGATACTTCTCCTTTTCCCGGAATTTCGGGAAGGAAGCGGCCATGTATGCCGGCTTTTGTAATGCAAGGGGAGATTTCGTGGCAGTAATGGACGCAGACATGCAGGATCCGCCGTCGCTCCTTCCGCAGATGATGGAGCTCATTGCCTCGGGCGAATACGACAGCGTGGCCACACGCCGTGTATCAAGGAAGGGCGAGCCTCCCATCAGATCGTGGTTCGCAAGGAAATTCTACAGGCTGATAAACCGGATATCCGATGCGGATATAGTGGACGGCGCCAGAGATTTTCGTCTGATGAAAAGGGAAATGGTCGATTCCATTGTGGCCATGGGCGAGTACAACAGATTCTCAAAAGGAATCTTCGGCTGGATAGGATATCGCACCTGCTGGCTTCCTTATGAGAACGTTGAACGCGTGGCGGGCGAGACAAAGTGGAATTTCTGGAAGCTGTGCAAATATGCCATTGACGGGATAATAAACTTTTCGGAGACTCCTTTGAACATAGCCTCCTATTTCGGGATGGGCATGACAATGGTGGCATTCCTGTTTCTGATATTCATTGTAATAAGGCGGGTGTGCTTCGGTGATCCAGTGGCAGGCTGGGCGTCAACGATGTGCGTGATAATCTTCATCGGAGGACTCCAGATGTTCTGCGTGGGAGTCATCGGCAGATACATCGCGAAAACATATACAGAGAGTAAGCATCGTCCCCATTACATCATCGCCGAATCAAATGACGAAGCTGCTAAAAAAATAGGATAAAGGGTGAGATTTATGGCTAAACAGGTAAAAACGATCGGAGTTTTGACCAGCGGCGGTGATGCGCCGGGTATGAACGCCGCCATCAGGGCGGTGGTGAGAAAAGGTCTGAATAACGGAATGAGGGTCTGCGGCATCCAGCGCGGATATAAAGGCCTTCTGGCAGGGGAGATAAAGGAGATGACCTCCCACGATGTTTCCGACACCATACAGAAGGGAGGAACCATCCTCGGAACCGCCAGATGTTCCGCGTTCCTTACTCCCGAGGGTCAAAAACAGGGCGCTGATATGTGCAGGAAATTCGGTATCGACGGAGTTGTGGTCATCGGCGGTGACGGTTCCTACAGGGGAGCGCAGAAGCTTGCTTCCTACGGGATAAATACGATAGGAATCCCCGGAACCATTGACCTTGACATAGCCTGCACGGAATACACCATAGGCTTTGACACGGCC
>JAFYEL010000088.1 GCA_017544285.1 Lachnospiraceae bacterium
GACTCGACACCGCCGAGGCTCATACCGATACAGGTAAAGGACTCTTCACCTTTCTTTCTGTAATATACCTTGTCGGTATACTTGTCATTTTTGTCGTAATTATCATTCTCCCACAGGAGCGTAGCTGTAACGGCACCGGCTGTCACGGTGGCATAAACTTCGGTGTCTGCCGGATTCTCCGGAGTAATGGTGATCTCGTCACCATAGGTGAGTCTTTTTGAAGTCTGTTCTTTGTTGTCACCGGTAAATACATCGGCATACAAATGACCGCTCAGGACCTGATTATCAGTCTTCAGTGTAACAAAGCCCTCTGACGGATGAAAAATCTTGTCGGAGTCAGTCTTGCTGCCCGGTATTGTCGTCGGTGTATCCAGGGTTTTACCATTTATTTTTTCTATAAGAAAGCCGTGAGAAGCAATGGCCTCATCGGCGGGGTTTTCTATATCGTAGGACATATGTGCGACGGTATATCCGTTATCAAGTATCTGTGGATTTTTAAGCTCTACCAGGGTTTTATCCACTCCCGCTTTGGTAGTAGTAAAGATAAAGGGTGATGTGCTGAATTCAATCTGGCTATATGAATAGTATTTACGGACCAACGCAATCCTGGCCAGATAGCGGGTGTTGGTTTCAAACCCGCAGTCGGGCACAAAACGACCGGTGAAGTAATAGTAAGAATGTTTGTCGCTTTTTTCGATTTTCTCGCACGATATTTCTGTTACAGGGGTAATATGGAAGCCTGCCGGCAGATCTGTGGTTTTTATATCACCTTTGTTTTTATCAAAGGAGGCATCCCCTTCCTTTGCCCAGATAAGACCAAGCGCGTCAAGAGAGGGTTTAGAACCGGGACCAATGGTCATCCTGAAATCAAGGCCATAGGCATCGGGATAATAATTGTATGACACCAGCTCAAGGGAACCGTCGTAATTGACATATTCTTCATCGGTCACGGGCGAGATCATATCGGTCTCTTCATCCCGGGTGTCCTCGGAAATAAGCACCCCGGTGTCTTCGGAAGCTTCAGAGGTGATATTGTCATCGGCGGCAAAAGTACTCATGGCACCGGAAACTGTCATAACCGCTGCCAGGATAATGGCTATGGAACGCCTGAAACTGATTGATCTCATACTTACCCCCGATGGATTTGTGAGATGCCGGCCTTCGACAAAGTGTCAAACAGCCGGCATCTCCTTTGATTTAAACTTGGTATTTATTAGTTGTTGATGAGCTTGTCATCCTCGTTGTTCCAGGAGTAGAGCTTACGTACCTGCTCTCCCACCTTCTCCGAAGGATGCTCGCTTGCCAGCTTTCTCATGGCGTTGAAGTGAACCTGACGTCCTGCGGGGCTCATATCAAGCAGGAACTGCTTTGCAAAGGAGCCGTCCTGGATATCGGAGAGGATCTGCTTCATGGCCTTCTTGGTGTCCTCGGTTATGATCTTGGGGCCGGTGATGTAATCGCCGTACTCTGCGGTGTTGGAGATGGAATATCTCATGCCTGCGAAGCCTGACTGATAGATGAGGTCAACTATGAGCTTCATCTCGTGGATGCACTCGAAGTATGCATTTCTCTCATCATAGCCTGCCTCAACCAGTGTCTCAAAGCCTGCCTGCATCAGGGCGCATACGCCGCCGCAGAGGACTGCCTGCTCGCCGAAGAGGTCGGTCTCGGTCTCGGTTCTGAAGTTGGTCTCAAGAACGCCTGCCCTTGCGCCGCCGATGGCAAGTGCATATGCAAGAGCCATATCGAGAGCCTTGCCTGTGGCATCCTGCTCTACCGCTACCAGACAGGGAACGCCCTTTCCGGCCTGATACTCGGAGCGAACGGTGTGTCCGGGGCCCTTGGGAGCGATCATGGTAACGTCAACGTTTGCGGGGGGCTTGATGCATCCGAAGTGAATGTTGAAGCCGTGTGCGAACATCAGCATGTTGCCTGCCTCAAGGTTGGGCTCGATATCCTGCTTGTACATATCAGCCTGCTTCTCATCGTTGATGAGGATCATGATGATGTCAGCCTTTTTAGCGGCTTCTGCGGTGGTGTATACCTCAAAGCCCTGCTTAACGGCCTTGTCCCAGCTCTTTGATCCCTCATAGAGGCCGATGATGACGTTGCATCCGGACTCTTTGGCGTTAAGGGCATGTGCATGGCCCTGTGAACCGTAGCCGATCACAGCTATGGTCTTGCCGTCCAGAAGGGAAAGGTTACAGTCTTCCTGATAATAGATTTTTGCTTCTGACATTGTGTATCTCCTTTTTCTTGGATAATGATTTATTTACACCCGAACCACTCGGGGTATATGCCGGTTTACATGTAGGAATCGGGGATGATATCCTCAGAGCCTCTGGTAAGGCCCGCTATGCCGGTCCTTGCAAGCTCAATGATACGATACCCGTCAAGGAGGCGAAGGAAGGCGTCAACCTTGCCCTGATTTCCGGTGAGCTCTATTATGAGGCAGTCCTTTGCAACATCAATGATATTTGCCCTGAAGATCTCAACCAGAGAACTGATATTTGGCCGGTCCGCTGCCCCGACCTCAACCTTGATCATGCAGAGCTCACGGTAAACGGAATTCTCGCGGACAAGCTCACGGATATGGCGCACATCCTCAAGCTTGCGTACCTGCTTTTCGATCTGTTCCAGGATCATGTCATCTCCGCTTGCCACAATGGTGATACGGGTGAACCTGGGGTCCGAGGTGGTACCTGCGGTTATGCTCTCGATATTATACCCTCTTCGTGAGAAAAGTCCGGATATCCTGGAAAGAACACCGGAGGTGTTGTCTACAAGCAGCTGAAATACTTTTTTTCTTGATTCTGACATATGCTCTCCTAAACTGTAGCCTGCAACAGGCCGAATATACTAATTCTATAGACAATAAACTTTGTTGTCAATCGTCGTCCTTCTTCTCTTCTTTGACGGGATACCCTTTTAAAGGATCCGGAAGATAATAGGCCGAGGTCTCACGGGGCAGCTGCTTAAAAGCCAGCGCCTTGTCGGCAAAGCGCTTGATGAAATTGTAGATCACCGCAAACACCGGAACGCCGATGAACATTCCCATTATTCCGAAAAGTCCGCCGAAAATGGTGATAGCGAAGATTACCCAGAATGCCGAAAGTCCTGTGGAGTTTCCGAGGATCTTGGGGCCGATTATGTTTCCGTCAACCTGCTGCAGCACTACTATGAGGATGATGAAATACAGGCACATCCTGGGGCTTACCAGCAGTATGAGGAAGGCCGAGGGAATGGCTCCAAGCAGAGGTCCCACGAAGGGGATGATGTTTGTCACTCCCACTATCACGCTGACCAGCACGGTGTAGGGCATCTGCAGGAAGGTGCATGCTATAAAGCAGATGATGCCGATTATTATGGAATCCATGACCTTGCCGGTGATGAATCCGCCGAAGGTCCTGTTCACAAGTCCGGACTCCCTGAGGATCTTTTCGGCGGTGCTGCGCCTGAAGAATGCGTATACCAGCTTTGTGGCCTGAGCCTTAAACATCTCTTTGGAAGAAAGGATGTATACGGATACGATAAGTCCGATTATGAGATTCCATAGGATCTTTACAATATTTATCACCTGGGTGGAAAGCACCTTCAGCACCTTGTCTGCCTGGGAGACAACCTTTTCGTTGAACCAGTTGACAACGCTTTCGACCATGCTGTCAAGGTTTGCCTGGACCACGGCCTCAAGGTCGCGGTTGTTTTTAAGGAGCTTTGACAGCCAGGTGTTGAGATTCTGAGTGTAGCCCGGCAGGTTTGAGATAAGGGTCTTGATACTGTTTATCAGCTCGGGCACCACCATGTTGAGCAGTGCGTAAATACCCAGCACAAAAAGGGCCATGGTAAGGACGGTGCCGATGAGCCTCACCATCTTTTTAACCTTAAGAGTGTCGGTCTTAAGCTTCATCCGTTTGCAGAGAGGGAAAAGTATGCCGTCCTCTATATACCCCAGTACCGGAGCCAGCATATAAGCCACCACAAAACCGGTGATTATGGGGGATAGTATCTTGATGATATTCTTGATGCCGTCTATGATGTTGAAGGTGTTGAGCAACAGAAACACGAACAGTCCCGCGCCGCAAAGTGCGGCGAAGATCGCAAGTGCAAGACAGACATATTTGTTTTCAAGTAGATGCTTCATAGTGTCCTCGGAAATTTATACGCATTAACTGTGATATTATATCACATTCATCTTGTTTTGAGAAGAAAAATGAGGTAAAATAATCATTATTGAAGTTTATGGAGGCGGTTATGACAGAGCACGAAAGAAGCATCATCGTCCGCATCAACAACTACGCCGAAGAGGTGTTAAAGGACATCGATCCCCAGCGGACGCGGACAGGCTTTCAGATAAGCCAGCTGATGCCCATCTTCAGAGACATCGCAAAGGAAGAGGGCATATCAGACGAAGACATGTTTATAAAGTACATGGATCTGCAGACAGAGTATAAACTCGAAGAGGAAAACAGATTCAAAGAAGAGTTTGAGGGACTTGCTTAGGCAGGTCCCTTGTTTGTTAAATTTTTATCGTAAAATCCTTGTTAAAAATTTGTCGCAGATTGTACCTGATTTCGAACATTATTCAGGTTCCATTTCCGAAAAAGGTATGATATATTTTTAAGCGATTTCGCGAAAAAAGCGACGGTTTTTATGATAAACAAAATTCAATTCACATAAAAGAAAAGGAGAATCATTATGGCAATCTTTGGTTTCGGTTCAATGATCGAAAAACTGAAAAAATCACCCAAGACAATAGTTTTCACCGAGGGCACGGACCCCAGGATCCTTGAGGCATCTTCAAGACTTCTGGCCAGCACCTTCCTCTCTCCCATCCTCATCGGAAATCCCGAACAGGTAATGGCTGCTGCCGAGGAGGCAGGCTACAATGTCCGCGGTGCACAGATCATCGATCCCGAAAACTATGACAGATTCGACGAGATGGTAAATCTCCTTGTTGATCTCCGCAAGAGCAAGGGCATGACGGAGGAAAAAGCCCGCCAGACTCTTAAGCAGGCAAACTACTTCGGAACCATGCTGGTAAAGATGGGTGTTGCGGATTCCCTCCTGGGCGGCGCCACCTATTCCACCGCCGACACCGTAAGGCCCGCTCTTCAGATCATAAAGACTAAGCCCGGTTACAAATCGGTTTCTTCATGCTTCATCCTCGTACGTGCATCAGCATCCGGTGACAACGAGGTTCTGGCCTTCGGTGACTGCGCCATCAATATCCACCCCTCACCGGAAGAGATCGCAGAGACCGGTATCTACTGCGCAGAGTGCGGCAGGATCTTCGGTATCGATCCCAAGGTTGCCTTCCTCTCCTTCTCTACCCACGGCTCCGCAAAGGATCCCGATGTAGACAAGATGGTTGAGGCCACAAAGATCGCACGTGAGATGGCGCCCAACCTTGCCATCGACGGCGAGCTGCAGTTCGACGCCGCCGTTTCTCCTGCGGTTGCAAGGACAAAGTGCCCCGGCTCACCTGTGGCAGGTCACGCAAACGTATTCGTCTTCCCTGACATCAACTCCGGTAACATCGGTTACAAGATCGCACAGCGTCTCGGACAGTTCTCGGCTTACGGTCCCATTCTCCTGGGTCTGAACGCTCCCATCAACGACCTGTCAAGAGGCTGCAACGGTATGGAGGTTTACTCCATGGCCATCATCACCGCCGCTCTTGCCGACGAAGGCTGAAAACAGATATAGTAAAAGGGCCCTGCGGGGCCCTTTTTATTCGACATTTTTATTTGTTCTTTATTCGATGCCTTTCAGCGCTTCGACCATGTCTATATTCTTAACCTCCCGGGACAGGACCTGGTTTACCAGCATTGACAAAACCAGCGTTCCCAGGAAGGTCAGCAGGTAGGACTTTGGCTCAACCACTATGCAGTAGTCCATTGCCTCCGGCATGTCTCCGAACATGACTCCGAGGATGCCGAAGCCTGCGATATAACCGGAGCCCACACCGAATATTGTAAGCCACACATTCTGTTCCTGAAGTATGGCTCTGATGGTGTTTGTTTTAAGACCGAGCACCTTGAGGGTCGCCATCTCCCTTCTCTTTTCTATCAGGGACAGCACGCCAAGGTTATAAAGCACCACCACCGCCAGAACAATGGCTGCGGTTATCAATATGGCCGCCATCGTATACATCATCTCCATCATGGCGTCCATGGAATCCATCATCTCATCCGTGTTCTGGACGTCGGCTATCTCATCCCTGTCCTTTGCAGAATCCGGCACTGTTACGTTCGTCAGGATCTCGGTGGGCTGAAAACGAAAGTCCAGATCCTCGTAGGTCTTACGGTACATCGTAAGTCCCTGGGAGGAAGGATTCCTGTATATCTTTCCCACTCTCATCTTATATTTCTTTTTATCGCCCTGAAGGTTCCAGGTAAAGAAATCACCCTCCTTCACATTGAGCATCTCCGCCATCTTATAGGACATGGCCACGCCCTTTTTATCAAGGCTGATACTGTGCCTGTCGGCATCCTCAAAGTGCATGAAATTGCCGGTGTCCAGCACGGTCAGGGTGCCGGTCTTTACAATATCTCCGGCCTTAAGGGTGATGGCCTCATTTTCGATCATCTGGCCCGAATACTTTTTGGCCCAGTCCATGGTGGTCCCGTAGGGCGTGCCCTCCTCCATGGTGATCTTTGTCTTTGCGGTATTTATCTCGCCGTACATCCATCCGGTGATAAAGTTAAGACTGTCCAGACACCCGAAGGCGGAAAACATCAGCATGGCGCAGCCTATGACGCCGGCGGTGCCCATGAGGCTGCGGACCTTATTCCTCATGATATCTCTTAGGTTCCACCTGGCCGAAAAGCTCAGCTTATCCCAGAGAGCGCTCTTCTCCAGTGCGGTTGCCTTTACGTTTTTGGGAGACGCCGGCCTAAGGGCTTCGGCGGGGATAAGGGCACACTCCCTGCGGCTTGCGTACCATGCTATGAAGGATGAGACCGCCACCTCCATGACTATCATCAGAAATGCAAGAGATGAAAAGCCCGTCTTCATAACCGGAAGTATGTAGGTCTCCGTGAACATGCTTATGATGTACGCGGGCAGGGTATGGTACCCCACGAGGGCTCCGGCAATGCTGCCCGTCAGTGACAGAAAGAAACCGTAGGAAACATAGTGGAGGATTATCCTTCCCGTGGAAAAGCCCAGTGCCTTCATGGTTCCGATCTGGACTCTCTGCCTTGCAAGAAGCCTGCTCATGGTGGTGACTATGCCCAGAAGTGATATGAGCACAAAGACTATGGGAAATGCAAAGGACATAGAATGGTGCTGTTCCATCTCGGAGCGGAAGGTACTGTAGGACATCAGCTCCGTCTTGTCAAAGACCACCATCTCCTCGTCGTCGAGGACGTTTTTGATCTTTGAAGCAAGGGCTCTTCCGGCAGCCTTTTCCTCATCCGTCATGACCCCCTTATTGTCTATGCCATGGGCATCCAGCACCATGGAATTAAACTCGATATCCTCCAGAGGATATTCGGAGATATCAAACACGGCAACGCCGTACCTGCCGTAGGCGGGCATCATCGCCGCAAGATTCTCGACATAATATACATATTCGGGATGATAAAAGAAGCCGGATATCTTTTCCGTGAACTTGGTGTTTTCAAGCTTGAAGGTGACCTGATCTCCGATGCGAAGCCTCCGCCTTGAGGCAAAGGCCTCGTCGATCCACACTCCGCTGCTTCCCGGCCTGTAGGGAATTCCTTCGCTTATCTTAAGGTTCGAGATTCCCTCATCCTCAAGAAAGATCATCTGCATGGTGGGCTCGTCGCCGTACTCATCGGAATCAAGCTCCGCCTTTCCCTCGGTCATGATACGCCTCTGGGCATCGGCTACGGAGTTTATGTGCTTTACCGCATTCACATCCTCCTTGGAAAATTCCCTGCCGGTGGCCCAGAGATCCGCAAGGTTTGTCTCCTCGTAGTAGCTCTCCTCACAGGCCTCAAGCCCCGTCACCTCGGAGTCCATGCCGACGAACACGTAGATCCCCAAAAAAGACATGAGAAAGATGGAAAGAAACTGTATTCTGTTCTGTGAAAGATCTCTGAATAGTTTTAATAAAAGCATGATATCAATAGTTGATCACATCTGCGTCCGCCGGGTTTTCGTTGATCTCTGTGGAAACCACCCTTCCGTTCTTAACCCTTATGACAGTATCGGCGATCTGGGCAAAGGAGGCGTTGTGGGTAACCATCACAACTGTCCTGCCTTCATTTCTGCACACATCCAGAAGGAGCCTCAGTACCTCACGGCCCGTGTCGGTGTCAAGAGCTCCCGTGGGCTCGTCGCAAAGAAGGAGCTTGGGCTTTTTGGCTATGGCTCTTGCGATGGACACGCGCTGCTGCTCGCCTCCGGACATCTGTGAGGGAAACTGGTGGGCGTGGTCCTTAAGCCCAACAAGCTCAAGGCAGTGCATGGGATCATCACAGTCATCCTTAACGTCACGCATCAAAGCCACATTTTCATAGGCCGTCAGAGTGGGTATAAGGTTATAAAACTGAAATACAACTCCCACGCTCTCGGCCCTGAACCTTGTGAGCTCATCGTCGTTGTATCGGGCAATATCCTCACCCTCAAAGAGGATACTTCCAGAGGAAGGTGAATCCATACCTCCCAGCAGGTTCAGCAATGTGCTTTTTCCCGCGCCGGAAGGGCCGAGGATGACCACCATCTGTCCGCTGTCAATCTCAAGATCCACGCCTCTTAAGGCATAGAAATCGTGATCGCCGGCGGTGTATTTCTTTTCGATGTTTTTAAGCTCTATCAATGCACCCATGGCCTTACCTCTATAATCCGGCAGCTGCCCTCTCACCGATCATGGAATCGGTGACCGCATCGGTGATAAGGATCTCGCCCTCGTTTATGCCTGAAAGGGCCTCGGTGTATTCATCGTTTACTATTCCGGCCTCAAAGTACCTTTTCTCGATAACGCCGTTTGCCAGCACATAGCAGTAGCTGCCTCCGTCGTCGGAATAGTAAGCGTTCACGGGGATCAGGACACTGCCCTCGGCCTTTTTCGTAAAGACGGTCACATCCGCATCCACACCTATTATGAGTTTGTCGTCAGGCTCGTCTATGGTGATCCATACGTCTATCCTGCTCTTGTCCGAAGAGTCGTTTACTGCCAAAGAACTGATGTTTGTCACATGACCCTTGTAGGAAGCTCCGGGTATCTCCACCAGGGCCTCCTGCCCCTCTTCCAGATTTGCGATATCGAATCTGGAGATGCTCACCTTTACCCTGATCTCGTCCGTGGGCTCTATGGCAAAAAGCTCCGTGCCTTCGGGAACATAGGCTCCCTTCTTAATGCTGCAGCGTTTCACCACTCCGTCATGATCTGCCTTAACCCCCGACTCTCCCTTTGCAAGCTCGCGCCTGGCCTCACTCTCGTTCTCCGCAGCGCTCTCAGCCTGCTTTGCCAGGGACTCCTTTTCGTCTTCATTCAAAAAAGAAGCCTCATAAGTCTGCTTTTCTGTGATGGTTTCCTGCCACCTGCGGTTTAAGTCCTCCATCATATTCGCATCCTCGTTGGCTTCCGTATTTTCTTCGGCACTCATTCCTGCCGAATAAATTGAGGCGGCCTCTGTCTGAAGATCCGCCAGTTCATCATTGAGATCGTTGAGCTCGTTCTGGAGCTTTTTCTTTTTGTCACGTACCTTCTTGGGTACTTCTTCCTCCTTTGCCACATAGTCCGAGGCCTTGTTCTGAGCCTTGGTAAGCTCCTGGGTCTTGTCAAGGATCTCCTCGTTTTTCTGAGCTATCCTTTTGTTTATGCCGTCCAGCGTACACTGTGCGTTGCGGTCGTCGGCGTACTGACGATCCAGAAGGTCCTGCCTCTCCTGCCTTACCAGTGCGTAGGTTGCGGCATAGGCCGCATCCATATTCTTTGCGTTCTCGTAGCGTTTTTTGTTCTCGTCGGATTTTTTCAGAGCTCCGTCAAGCTGGGCCTCGCTCTGCTCCCTTGCAAGGCTGGCCTGTCTGCTGGCGTGCTCCAGATCGGAAAGATCGTAGGAAAGAAGAAGACCACCGGCCTTTACCCTGTCACCCTCCTTGAGGTCAAAGTTCTCAACCGGTGCCGATACCCCGGCGTAAAAAACCTCTTCATCAAGTCCGCAGACACTTCCCGTTTCCCTCACCGTTCCGGTTATGGTGCCCCTCTCGGTCTTTACCGCCGTCAGCTCCTTTGGCTTCCTGAGGATGAAGATGAGGGCGATTGCCAGAACGAGCACTATACTAAGCGGAATGATGATCTTTGCTATCTTGTTCTTTTTCTTCATGATGCTTGCTCCTATGGGATATGATCCGTAATCTCAATGATTTCCGGTTTTTAATTACTTATATATGTTAGTTTGTTCTAACCATCTGTATGATATCACTGTAAATAGTAAAAATCCATACTTCTTTTAAAAAACGTAAAAAACCCCGAAAAACCTGTTACGGTCTTTCGGAGTTTTAAGCAATTTCACTATTCAATAATACTTCCTGTTGAGCCACATACCGCTCTTTTTGAGATAACGGTACTCGTCGTAGCCCTTTTCCAGGATGATCTTTTCGTTGGAATACTTGAGGAGATGATAGGCCTCATGGAAACGGTAATACCCCGCATCCATAAAAAACTCTTCCCGCTGGGGCGTGCAGTCATAGCCGTCGGAAGCCATCAGGTACCAGTGTACATCCTTTTCAACGGTCTCGTCACCCACGGAGAAGCTGTAATGGCTCACGTCGATGAACTTGACTATCCTGGCGGAAACACCGGATTCCTCATGCACCTCACGGAGGGCGGTATCCTTGAATTCCTCTCCCTCTTCAACGGTGCCCTTGGGCAGGACCCAGCCGTCATATCTGTTTTTAAGATTTTTGTAAAGGAGAAGTATCTTGCCTCGGAAGATCACCACTCCTCCACAGCTGACTGCGTTTTCCATAACCCAATATTACCACCTTTTACCTGTAATAACAATCAAAGATACGCTTTGCCATAGGAACGGCGTAATCAGAGCCCGTTCCCGCTCCCTCCACAAGAACGGTGACGGCGATGCATTTATCCCCGCTTTCATCCCTGGCAAAGCCGGTGAACCAGGAGTGGCTGTCCCCCTTTACCTGACCGTACTCGGCGGAACCTGTCTTTCCGGCCACATAATAATCCTCTGACATGAGCTTCGAGCCCGTACCCTCGGTTATTACCGCCTCCATGTACTCTGTGAGGAAGTCGGCTTCTTCGGAAGTCATAAGCCGTTTTTCATCCTCGGTGTGATACTGTTTGATCACCACACCCTTGTAGTTTTCGATCCTGTCTATAAGGCAGGGCTTTTCAAGCATACCCTTATTGGCGATAGCCTGGGTGATGAGGTTCATGTGAAGAGGCGTCACCAGAGTCTTGCCCTGTCCTATGGCGGTGTGGAGTTTTTCCTCGGTATCGCTGCTTTTTTCAAGGGTAAAGCTGCTCATTTTGTGGGACAGCTTTATGGGCAGCTCTTCGTTGAACAGAAGGTCCTTCGCAGTGGATCTGAAGGCGTTGCTCTTCAAGCCGTAACCAATGTTTGCAAAGGATGAGTTGCAGGACTTCGCAAAGGACTTCTTAAGATCCAGCTTCCCGTGTACCGAACCGTGGAAACAGTTGATGGTCACATCCTCGGCAGTGAATCTTCCGTTGCAGTTAAAGCTGTACTCCTCCGGATTTTTGTTCTCTCTGAAGTACTCCAGAAGGGTTATCATCTTAAAGGTGGAGCCCGGAGGATAAAGTCCCTGGGTGGTCCTGTTCATAAGAGGAGAGGTGGTCATCTCATTAAGCTCATCCCACTGCTGATCGATGGTGCCGGGATCAAAGCCGGGGCTTGATACCATGGCAAGGATCCTGCCGGTTTTCGGCTCTGCCACCATGATAGAACCCTTGTATATGCCCATGGTCTCGTAGGCGCATTTCTGCAGCTCGATATCAAGGGTGGATATTATGTTGTCACCTATGCTCTTCTGGTCCGCCATCTCGTTTGAGATACGCTCGGAGATATCGGCGTTAGAGGTCAGAAGGCTTATATTGGCTATGCTCTCGATGCCGTAGCGTCCCTTGGTGGAATAACCCACCACGTGGGCAAAGATACCGCCGTAGGGATACCTTCGGATCTCTCTTCCGTCGGGGGTGAGCTCGGTGCAGGCGAGAGGCTTTCTGTCGGAGGAAAGTATGGCTCCCCTTATCACCTTTGCCGCCAGCTTTTCCTGCCTGGGATTGTAGGAATTGTTGATGTCGTCAGGACTGGAGAACTGAACGTAGTAAGCAAAATATCCCATCATGGCCAGGAAGAGCGCCACAAAGATGAACATCACTATGTAGATTGAAATGTCTGAATTCTTTTTGTTTTCCAAATCTTTTACCTTACCGGTCTATCTGCTCCCTTGCGGGCCATACTGTTTACGGGAAGCGGTCTGATCTAACCGTTATCGCAATATATCCCCTGGATCACGGAGAACATTATGATGGTCACCAGCACCGAGGTCCCTCCGTAGCTCACCAGAGGCAGGGTCACGCCCGTAAGGGGGATGAACTTGGTTACGCCTCCGATGGTGAGGAACATCTGAAACCCGTATATCACAGCCATCCCCAGGGCGACCAGCCTGTAGAAAAGGTCACTCTGCTTAATGGCGATGTTCAAAAACATAAGGAAGTTGGAGATGCATATCAGTATGATACACAGTCCGAAAAGGCAGCCCAGCTCCTCGGAGATGGCGGAGAAAATGAAGTCCGCTTCCACCACGGGGATCTTGTTGGGAGTCCCCTGGCCCAGGCCCATTCCGAACCATCCTCCGGTGCCTATGGCAAAAAGGGACTGGGTTATCTGATAGCCCTGGCCGTCGATGACGGAAAAGGGATCCTTCCAGGCTATGAAACGGGTGCGCACATGGGCAAAGAGCCTGTATCCCGCCACTGCGGAAACCGCGCCAAGGATCATCCCCGCCAGCAGCCAGTAGAGCTTCCGGGTTGCCACATAGAGCATGAACACATATACCACGAAAAAGATGAGTGCGCTTCCCAGGTCCTTTGAAAGGGCCAGGATCCCGATATGAGCCATCGCAAAAACGGAGGTAATGATTATCTGCTTAAGAGTGGTGGACTTTGCAAACATTGCCGCCACAAAGAACACAAAGAGAAGCTTCACCGCCTCCGAGGGCTGAAAGGTTATACCCTTTAAGGTAAAGGAAAGCTTGGAGCCGTAGGTGGCCCTTCCCAGCACGAACACCACTCCCAGCACGAATACTCCCGCCAGTGCCCATAGCCAGGTGAGGTGCATGAACACCAGATGCGAAAACTTCATCAGGAAGGGAATGACAAGAGCCAGGACCATCCCCGCCGCTGCTATCACAAACTGCTTCTGACATTTTGAGTAGGAAAGCCTTGCAAGGATCACAAGACTGATGGTAAGCAGCATACACATGTTGTTGACTATAAGTGGCTGGGAAGCCGGATAGATCACCCTGTAGAGTATCACAAAGGCAATGATCACCAGCTGGGTGACACAGTAAAAGGTCACCATGGATACATCCCTGCCCTCCAGCACCAGCACCGCAAATCCAGCGGCGTGGATCATCACCATAAAGATGTTCTGCATCACATAAAAGCCCCGCTGGTCCTCGTGGGTCTTGTATCTGAAAACGATGAATCCGTTGAGGGCGTAAAACGCGATACAGAGGATTATGAAATATTTGGATAGTTCAATGATTATGTTGTTCATATAAGTCTGTTATAAGATCGCCGGTTCTACTGTACACTCTTTCTGAAATGTCCCGCGGTATAAGGCCTGTCCGTTGAAACAGCTCCTCCGAAAAACTCATCGAGTACCGATGTGCACTCATCACCGCTCTCTGTCGTAAAGTGGAGCCGCAGGTGCCCGGGGGAAAGTGAGGCTATAGCCTTCCTCTCTCCGATGAGATATGTTGGCACACTGTTCAGGATACGGTTGGAGCAAAAACCGCAGTCATTTATCACCGGCATGCGGCTGTTCTTTCTGTCCGTAAGGTAGAGCTCTTCATGCTGCCTGCCGCACATATCAAGGGTCTTTAATATACAGCCGGCGCTTATCATCATGGGAACCCTGCCGTAAAAGACAAGCTCGCTGATCCCGGCATGCCCCCTCTCCCTCATCTCATGGATGTTAAGCTCAAGAGGAAGGGTGAGTTCGTGAGCGCCCTTTTCAAGCAGAAGCTCACAGGCTCTTTTGTTAAAGCTGTATACCCCGGAGTCCGCCACGCAGATAAGATCACTTCCGGCAAAATATTCCAGTTCCTCGTAGCTTCTGCACAGCACGCCGCAGACATATTCAGGCAGAGATATACGGCCCACATCTCCCTCTCTCACTATATAGGGAAGGGCCATGAACACCTCGGACTCAAAGCCCTCAAGGCATTTCCTCACCGCATTTGCATCCCGCATAAACAGGCTGTAGTCCACATATATCCTTGATATCTTTGAAAAATAAGGTCTGAGAGCCTTAAGCTGGGGAAGGGTCTCGGTAAGAACGCTGCACTTCATGCTTCCCGCTCCGGAGTTTTCATCCTCTTTACCGGCATCATATGAGGGCTTTGTTTCATTCCCTCTGGTATGGCCTGAGATAAGGGCTTCTTTAATACCCTCCAGGGCCTCGCGCCTCAAGGCGTTAAGCTGCCCCACGGGGACAAAGATATCATCTGCCATGTCTATATCAAGGTTTTTGATTGAAAATTCACTGCCTCCTGTCTTAAGGAGCTGCTTTTCTATGGCCGCCCTGTCCATGGGACGGTTCACCGCCTTCTGGCAAACCTCTCCCTTCGCGGTAAAAGAAATGTCCCCCGCCCTAAGGGTAAGAGTCATTTGTTCGCCGGTGTAAAATCCTGCCTCTCCCGTAAGCTCAATTGCAGACATGGCGGGAATGGTATCGGCTTCGCTTTTGCTGCCTTCATAGGAGGGCTGCTTCAAGGTGATGAGCTTTCGGGAATTTCTCACATCGTAATATCCGGTCTGGATATCGGTCCTTACATACCTTTGCTTCAGGGATACAAGGTCGGCCTCATCCACCCGGTAGCCCTCGGCTCCCTTTTCGTAGTACAGGTCCATGTATTTCCTGTACATGGAGGTGACAAAGGCAGTGTATCCCGGGCTTTTCATCCTGCCCTCTATCTTAAAGGATGCAATTCCCGCCTCTATCAGCTTCGGAAGGATCTCTATGGTACACAGGTCCTTCATGGACAGAAGGTAGGGCTCCTCTTTTTTCGAGATCTGTCTGCCGTCGCAAAAGGCCCTGTATTCCAGGCGGCAGGGCTGGGCACAGCGCCCGCGGTTCCCGGAGCGTCCTCCCAGGAAGGAAGAAAAAAGACACTGTCCCGAATAGGAATAGCACATAGCTCCGTGGATAAAGGTCTCAAGCTCCAGTCCGGTCTCTTTTCGGATGGCGCAAAGCTCCTTAAGGGAAAGCTCCCGGGCAGGCACTATCCTGTCCATTCCGAGAGACCTTGCAAACAAAGCTCCGGGAATACCGGTGATGGTCATCTGGGTGCTGGCGTGAATGGGCATTGAGGGAAAGCATTCCCTGATAAGGCTCACTATTCCCACATCCTGTACTATAACGGCGTCGAGGCCGGCTTTGTAAAAGGGGGTTAAAAAATCGTAAAGCTCGGAAAACTCCCTTTCCTTACAGAGGGTGTTCACTGTAAGATAAAGCTTTTTTCCGTAGAGATGTGCTGTGTCAATGGCGCGCAAAAGCTCCTCATCGGTGAAGTTCCTGGCGTAGGCCCTGGCACCGAAGGCTCCCCCGCCCGCATATACCGCGTCGGCTCCGGAGGAAAGAGCTGCCATGAAGCTCTCATAGCTTCCGGCAGGTGAAAGTAATTCAGCTTTTTTTCTGCTTTTGCCGGCATGTTTATTTCCCGGATCTGCTGCCCGCCTTCATCTGGGCGGTCACAAGCTCGTGTTTGATGTCGTAGATCTCGTTGTTCTTGCGCTCGATCTCAGCCTTGAGTTCCTCTATATCCTTGAGAGAATTAAAGTAATCGTCGGCTATGTTGAGCTGTAGAAAGAGGCTCTGCATATCAAAGGAAAGACGCTTGAAGCTGTCCTTTGAATTGCACTCCTCGTGTTTTGAATTTAAGTATTCGGCTACCTTTTTCAGATACTCGCTGTCGTAACCCGAGAGCTTAAAGGATTTTCCGCCGATGACTACCGATACCTTATTATCTTCCGATCCCATTTTCCCCTCCGTTTCAGAATTTAATGTGATGCGGTTTTTCGTGATGCGGTTTTTCGGATCATTCATCCCATCATCGATGACCCAAGTGTTCGATCGCCGCCTCAGTCAAGACTCTTCCTCTGGGAGTCCTTGCTATGAATCCGTTCTGCAGCAGGTAGGGCTCATACACATCCTCTATGGTGCCCGCATCCTCGCCTATGGCCGCCGCTATGGTCTCAAGACCGACGGGGCCTCCGTCAAAACGGTCCAAAATGGTGGTGAGAAGAAGACGGTCCGAGGCATCCAGCCCCAGAGAGTCAACGTCCAGTATGTCCAGCGCCGTCCTTGCTACCTCTTCGGTGATGCGGCCGTCGTAGCGTACCTGAGCAAAATCCCTGACCCTCTTTAAAAGCCTGTTGGCAAGCCTCGGTGTTCCCCTGGAACGCTTTGCCAGCTCTGCGGCTCCGTTTTTTTCAATGTCAACTCCCAGCACCTTTGCGGATACGGTGATGATCCTTGCAAGCTCTGTCGGAGTATAAAACTCAAGCCTGCTGATGACTCCGAAGCGGTCCCTTAAGGGGGCCGTCAGAAGTCCCGCCCTGGTGGTGGCTCCCACAAGTGTAAACCGGGGGAGCTCAAGCCTTATGGACCTGGCGGTGGGGCCCTTTCCTATCATGATATCGATGGCGAAATCCTCCATGGCGGGATAGAGCACCTCTTCCACCTGGCGGTTCAGCCTGTGTATCTCGTCTATGAAGAGCACATCTCCCTCGGAGAGGGAATTCAGAATAGCCGCGATCTCTCCCGGCTTCTCAATGGCAGGACCGCTGGTGACCTTCATATGGGTGCCCATCTCATTGGCTATGATGCCCGCAAGAGTGGTCTTACCCAGTCCCGGAGGTCCGTAAAAAAGTACATGATCCAGGGCTTCCCCTCTCTCCTTTGCGGCGTCGATATAGACCTTGAGGGTAGACTTCACCTTTTCCTGTCCGGTGTAATCCTCAAGCCTCTGAGGCCGCAGTGAGCTCTCTATTTTCAGGTCTTCCTGGGAAACCGTGGTTTCTATCATGCGCCTTTGCATGTCCTTACCCCATATTCTTAAGTGCTGCGCTTATGATCTCTTCCGCCGTAAGTGCATCGGCGTTCTCAACTGCCCGTACGGCTTTGATGCACTGTGCGGGAGGGAATCCCAGAGCAATGAGGGCCTCCATGGCATCTCCTCTTGCCCCTTCGTTTTCTTTGCCGCCCTCTTTGACGCCGGCGGCTATATCAAGTGCCTCTTCTATGTCTACCTTATCTTTGAGATCAAGGATTATCCTCTGGGCTGTCTTGGGCCCAACCCCGGGGCACTTCGCTATGGTCTTTGCATCCCCGGAGAGGATGGCCATCCTCAGATCCTGAGGCTCCATGACGGAAAGAATGTCCTGGGCCACCTTGGGGCCTACCTTGTTTACGGTGATAAGGAGCTTGAAGAAATCCAGATCCTCCTTTGTGAGAAACCCATAGAGCTTCATGGCGTCCTCACGGACCGAAAGGTAGGTATAAACCCTTACTACGCTGCCCACAGAGGGCATGCGGGAAGCCTCCTTGGAGGATATGAGCACGCAGTAGCCCACTCCTCCTACGTCGATGACCGCGCTTTCCGCGGATATTTCGCTTATCTCACCCTGTATGTAAGAGATCATTCAGCCACCCAGATATGCCTTTCTCACAGAGTCATCCTTAAGCAGCTTCTCTCCCGTTCCGCTGGTGACTATGCGGCCTGTCTCAAGCACATAGGCACGGCTGGCGATGGACAGGGCCATCTGGGCGTTCTGCTCCACCAGAAGTATGGTGGTACCGTTTTTGTTCAGAGTGGAAATGATCTCAAAGATCTGCTCCACCAGTATGGGGGCCAGTCCCATGGAAGGCTCGTCAAGCATCATCAGATCCGGCTTTGACATAAGGGACCTGCCCATGGCCAGCATCTGCTGCTCGCCTCCGGAAAGAGTTCCGGCGATCTGCTTGTAACGCTCCTTAAGTCTGGGGAACTGCTCATATACCATGTCCAGGGATGCGGCAATCTCTGCCGTGGGCCTGGAGTAGGCACCCATCTCAAGATTTTCCTTTACAGTAAGCTCCTGGAAGATACGCCTGCCCTCGGGACAGAGTGACATGCCCTTCTTCACAAGCTTATGGGCCTCGATACCGGTAATGCTCTCACCCTTGAACTCTATGCTTCCCTTTGCGGGCTTTAAAAGTCCCGCCACGGTGTTCAGGGTGGTGGATTTTCCGGCGCCGTTGGCTCCGATGAGGGTGACTATCTCGCCCTCGTTTACCTCGAAGGATACCCCCTTTATGGCATGTATGCTGCCGTAATATACATGGAGGTCCTCAACCTTAAGTACTTTGCTCATCGGTTCTTACCTCCTTTTTTACCGGGGTTCTTTTCCTCTTTGTTTTCCTTGTTTTTTCCGAGATATGCCTCAACCACCACGGGGTTGTTCTGGATCTCGGAGGGAGTGCCCTTGGCTATGATACGGCCGAAGTTCAGCACCACTATGCCCTCGCAGATACCCATGACAAGGTTCATGTCGTGCTCGATGAGCAGTATGGCGATGCCGAAATCATCTCTGATCTTGCTGATGGTGTCCATGAGCTCAGAGGTCTCGGAGGGGTTCATGCCGGCTGCGGGCTCATCAAGGAGCAGTACCTTGGGCTCAGTGGCAAGGGCCCTGACTATCTCAAGGCGGCGCTGTGCGCCGTAGGGAAGGGATCCCGCGGGAACATTGGCCTCATCCTGCATGTCAAAGATGGAAAGCAGCTCCATGGCCTTTTCATGGGCCTGCTTCTCCTGCTTACGGTAGGCCGGAGTCCTGAAAACTCCCTGCCACATGCCGTAGTCGATGCTGTTGTGGAGACCGATCTTTACATTGTCCTCAACGGAAAGGCTGTCAAAGAGCCTTATGTTCTGGAAGGTTCTGGCAATGCCCGCCCGGTTCATCTGGGTGGTGGACATGCCTATGGTATCCTTGCCGCCAAGGAAGATGGTACCTCTGGTCTGCTGATATACCTTTGTGAGAAGGTTGAAAACCGTGGTCTTGCCGGCACCGTTGGGGCCGATTAGACCGGTTATCTCGTTTTTGCTCATACCCAGGTTAAAATCATCAACCGCAGTGAGTCCTCCGAAGTCGATGCCCAGATGGGTAGCCTCAAGTACAAGGGGTTCTCCCGCATTTCTCTCGGGAACGATATAAGGACTGGGTACGGAGACGAGCTTGACTTCCTGTTTTTTCTTAGCCTTGATCTCTGTCATTATGCCGCCTCCTTTTTGGCCTTTTTACTGAAGAGCCCTTTTATAAAGGCTGAGGCCTTTTCATTGTTTGTGATGATCATTACAAGGATCAGCACTATGGCGTAAACCAGCATTCTGTAATCCTGGAACTGTCTGAGGACCTCGGGAAGTACCGTGAGGATGATGGCAGCAATGATGGAACCGGTGAGGTTACCGATACCGCCCAGTACCACGAATACCAGGATGAGAATGGAGGTGTTAAAGTCGAATTTCTTGGGAACTACTGTGGAATAGTTCAGAGCGTAAAGGGCTCCCGCAGCACCCGCAAGGGCGGATGAGGTCACAAAAGCCATCATCTTGTACTTTGTGACGGGGATACCGCAGGCCTCTGCCGCTATCCTGTTGTCCCTGATGCCGGCGATGGCCCGGCCTGCCCTGCTGTTTACCAGATTCTGGATGATGAACAGGGTGATGACGATAAGGATTATGCCTGCAAGGAAGCTTGATATCTTTGTGATACCCAGGGCTCCCATGGGGCCGTTGATTATGGTGGTGCCTCCGGGCTCAAGACCCATAGAGGCCTCATCGGTAATGGAGAAATGAAGACCTCTTGAATCCACACCGATGTACATACAGTTCATGATATTTTTGATGATCTCGCCGAAGGCCAGGGTCACAATGGCCAGGTAGTCGCCCCTGAGGCGGAGAACCGGAACTCCGATGAGAACTCCCGCTATGGCAGCAAGAACCGCACCTCCTGCTATGGCAAGTATCAGCCTTGCGGGGCCAAAGGGTACAAGGTTTTTAAGACTTGAAGCTATGATAACTCCGGTAAAGGCTCCGACACTCATAAAGCCGGCATGCCCCAGTGAAAGCTCACCTGAAAAGCCTACCACAAGGTTTAATGCCAGGGCCATGACCACATAGGCACAGATAGGCACCAGCAGTCCCTGGAGTGAATTGGTCAGCACCTTAGCAGATGCAAGTATCTGAAATATGATATAGAGGACTATCACCAAGCCATAGTTGATAAAGCCCTTTATGGAATGTTTTGATAATTTTTTCATCACACTTTCTCCGTAAGCTTTCTGCCCAGAAGTCCCGTAGGCTTAACAATGAGCACAACTATGAGCACCGCAAAAACTATGGCATCCGACAGCTGGGTGGAAACGTAAGCCTTTGCAAAGATCTCTATAACACCAAGCAGTATACCGCCAAGCATGGCGCCGGGGATGGAACCTATCCCGCCGAATACGGCTGCGGTAAAAGCCTTGATTCCGGGCATTGCGCCGGTGGTGGGCATCAGTGTGGGGTATGCGCTGCAAAGAAGAACTCCCGCCACTGCAGCCAGACCGGAGCCTATGGCAAAGGTAACGGATATGGTGGAGTTTACATTGATACCCATGAGGGCCGCCGCTCCCCTGTCCTCGGATACTGCCCTCATGGCCTTGCCCATCTTTGTCTTTTCGGTGAAGAAGGTAAGGGCCAGCATAATGACAATACAGGATGCGATGGTCACCAGGGCAACGGAAGTTACCACGCTGTCCCCGACCTGCACCTGAGGAAGATCAAAGAGATTGGGGAAGGCCTTGGGGTTTGAACTCCAGATGAGCAGAGCCGCATTCTGAAGGAAATAGGAAACACCTATGGCCGTGATCAGCACCGCCAGCGAGCTGGCTCCCCTCAGAGGCTTGTATGCAAGCTTTTCAACCACTATTCCCAGGATGGTGCACACCAGCATAGAAAAAAGAACGGATGTCAGCGGTCCAAAGCCCATATATGAAGTGGAGCAGTATGCCATGTATCCGCCCACCATAATGACATCTCCGTGAGCAAAATTAAGCATCTTTGCTATGCCGTATACCATTGTGTAACCCAGGGCGATTATAGCGTACACCGCTCCCAGGCTTATCCCGTTTATCAGATAGGAAACCATACCATACCTCTATAATACTGCGTCAGGGGCACATGCAGCGCACGTGCCCCGTAACAATCCTGTCATACTGCCGCAAATTAAAGTCCTACATATACTCCGTTCTTGATTACAACGGCCTTGGGCGCCTTGTTTACCTCGCCCTCTGCGTTCCAGGTCATGCCCTCGCCTGTGATGCCGTCAACTGAGAATGAAGGATCGGAGAATACTCCGATGAGGATCTCACAGAGCTCATCGTAGCTCTTGCCGGTGACATCAAGACCGCCGTTCTTGTCGGCATAGTACTTGAGTGCCTCGCGGATAGCATATACACAGTCATATCCGTCAGCAGCGAACTGTGAAGGAGTGTCGGTATACTTCTCTTCGTACTTGGAAACGAAGTTCTTTGTCCTCTCGTCCTCTGCGTCTGCGGAGAAGGGAGTAAGGAGCATAACGCCCTCTGCAAGGCTGGTGTCGAAGCCCTCGAGAGTAAGGATACCGTCCATACCGTCCACGCCGAATACCTTTACATCGTAACCTGTGGAGGCTGCCTGCTGAAGGATCAGTGATGCGGGTGTGTAGTAGATGGGAAGGAACAGAAGGTCTGCTCCGTTGCTCTGTGCGTCGGAAAGCTGTACAGAGAAATCGTTTGCGGTATCGTCGGTGAAGGTGGTGGTTGATACGATCTCAAGACCTACGCTTGCAGCCTCGTCAACGAACTTCTGATAGATACCGGTTGAATATGCGTCGGAGTTGTTGTAGATGATGGCCACCTTTTCTCCGATGCCGTTATCCTTGATGTACTTAGCGGATGCGCTTCCCTGGTTGGGGTCTGAGAAGCAGAGCTGGAATACATTGTCATTGCCCTCTGTCACGGAAGTGGATGAAGCAGAAGGGGTGAGCATGAAGAGACGGTCTGAATAAGCCTCTGCTGCTACTGCGATACAGGGTGTGGTGGTAACGCTTCCCACGATGGCCTGAACACCCCAATCCTTAAGGTTGTTATAAGCGTTAACGGACTTCTCGGCATCATGCTCGTCGTCCTCGCCCTGGTACTCGATGGTAAAGCCCGAGCCCTCGGCGTTGATCTCGTCAACTGCGATCTGTGCTGCGTTGTGAACCGCATTTCCGTAGATAGCTGCTGCGCCGGTAAGGGGTCCGATCATACCCATCTTAAGGGTTCCGGTAAGGCCGCCCGATCCGGTGCTTGCTGCTCCTTCGGAGCCGGTCTCGGTCTTTGCTTCGGTGTTGTCTGCGGGTGCAGATCCGGTGTTTGCTGCTCCGCCGCAGGCCGTAAGGGATACGGTCATTGATGCGGCAAGCATTAGTGCTAATAGTTTCTTCATAACAATTTCCTCCTCTTGGTTATTGTTCTATACAAAAACGGCACACCCGGAGGCGTACCGTCTTTGGCAATACCTTTGTACATTTTAGTAGAATGAAGTCATTTTGTCAAGGATAGGATTACATAATATTTACTTTAGCTTAAATGAATCCACTATAGTCTTGAGATCCGAGGAGACATCATGCTGGCTCTGGGCCATGGAAGAGATATCCTCTACCATTCTGTTTACCTCTTCCACGGTATCCGTAACCTCGGCCGATGACTCCGCCGTCTCGTTTGCACTGTCGGCAATGGATGCCACCGCATCATTTACCTGATCCATGGATTCGCGGATGTTGTCTACCATCTCTGATATCCTGGAGGTGAGATCACCGAAGGACTGGGCGTCCTCACCGTACCTGTGGCCCATCTCGATGAAGCCCTCGTAGTCGGGAGTGACGGTGTCCTTGACGAATTTAAGCAGTCCGGTGGAGCTGTTGTCGAGATCCGTGAAGGCCTGCTGAATACCGCCTATGGTGTGCTTGATCTGATCCACGGTGGATGCCGTATCCGTGGCAAGCTTGTTTATCTCGGATGCAACTACCGCAAAGCCGCGGCCATGCTCTCCGGCCCTGGCTGCCTCGATGGAGGCATTGAGGGAAAGGAGGTTGATCTCTTCCGCTATATCTGCTATGGAATCGGCCAGAGTGCCGATCTCGTTGATGACGGATGCCTTGCTGCTGGCCTCCTCAAGCTCACGGCCTCTCTCGTCGGCTATCCTGATGGCGTTGTCGCAGGACTTTCTGGAATCTGCCTGGATCTTTTCGGCTCTCTTCAGGATCTGCTTAACCTCATCCATGGTGGCCCTGGTCTCTTCAGCCAGACGGCCCACGGAGGCGTTGACCTCGTTTGCGGATGCGGAAACCTCCTGGGTAGCCGCTCCGGTGTTGGTCATGGCGTCATTAACCTTGACCATGGAACCGCGGATGCTGGAGAAGCGCTGGGTCAGATCATCCGCCACCTTTGCAAGCTGCTTGGAAGATTCGTTGACCTGCACCGAACCGTTGGAGATGTTCCGGATAACGGAGCTGTTGTTTTCGTACATGGTGTTGAGTGACTCGGACATCTGTCCTATCTCATCCGAGCTTCCCACCGTAATCATGTCTACGGTGAAATCACCGCCTGCAAGGTGCTTTGCAAACTGCTTTACCCTGTCGATGGACTTTGCTATGCCGCCGGCGATGAAAATTATGATGAGTGAGCAGATCACGATGGCGATCACAAGTATGATCAGCGCGGTGCGTATGATCCTGTTCACCGGTGCGTTGATCTCGGAAACGGGCATAACCAGCAGAAGCTTCCAGTCAACCTTGGGAACCGTGCCGTAGTAAGCCCTGTACTCTCCGTCGCTGTCCTTAAAGCTCGTCTCACCGCTGCTGCCGGAAAAGACAGCTGACGCCACGGATGAAATAGGGGATGAATCCTGGGAGATCTTTACGGCGCTCTGAACCTTTGAGATATCCTTTGTGTAGATGTAGGTGCCGTCGGTGGTAAGAAGGTTTGCATAGCCCTTTTCGCCCACCTTTATGGAGCCCATCATCCGGGAAATGGTGTCAAGGCTGATATCAACGGTAACGCAGCCTATGTAAGCCCCGTCTCCGTTAAAGATGGGTGCGCTGCAGCTGGCCATTATGACTCCGCTGCCGGGATCGTAATAGGGATCCGTGATGATGGCATCGAGAGTGGTAAGGGCCTTTGCGTTTAAATAATACTCCTGGTTGAAGTAATCGTACTCGGCGTTTGAATACTGCCAGTCTTCAACTATATCGGAACCGTCCTTGTACCAGTAGGGACCCACATACTGTTCTCCGAAATATGCGGCGTCACCTGTGTACACTTCGGGTTCAAACCAGATACCGCTTCCCATGATCAGGTCATCGGAATTGATGGTCTGGGAGAATACTTCCTTATATGTACCGATCTTTGTGATCCTGTAGGTCTGTGAAACAAAAATGGAAAGATCGACAGCCGCTTTTCTGACCTTTTCAAGCTTGCTGTCCACCATGCTGGTGTTTTCGTTTAGAGCGGCGGTGAGTCTGTCACCCACCTCCGATGAGATGGCTTTATTAGCCATGGTAGAACTTGCGTAAGTAACGATGATCAGTGCGATAAGCACCACCGGAACTATGGATAAAATAAGCTTTTCGCGGATTCCCAAACCGTTTTTCTTCTCCATAAAGTACCCTCCGTTTCATGCGAGACGATAGTTTCCTGTGATAATAACAAAGGCGCCCGGCACCTGGCCGGACGCCTGTTATCAACAGATCATATTAGATTGCAAGTGCGCTTGCGAGTGCTGCCTTTGCTGCTGCAAGAGCTGCTGCGTAAGCTGCCTCTGCCTTAGCCTTTGCGGTAGCGTTTGCGCCGTCAGCTGCTACTGAAGCTGCCTGGCCGTAAGCTGCGTCTGCTGCTGCCTTAGCTGCGCCTGCAGCCTTGGTAGCTGCTGCCTGTGCTGCGAAGTAAGCGTTCTTTGCTGCCTGAACTGCCTGTGCATCACTGGGATCAGCCTTGTACATATCGTTCTTGGCATCAAGAGCTGCCTTCTCTGCTGCTGCTGCTGCGCTGCTTGCATCGCCGGCGATCTTAGCTGCCTTCTCTGCTGCCTTAGCTGCGTCCTTAGCTGCGTCTGCTGCAACCTTTGCTGCCTTCTTTGCTGCTGCGTCTGCTGCCTTAGCTGCATTATCAGCTGCCTTAAGTGCCTTCTCATACTCGGCAACCTTTGCCTTGTAAGCTGCCTCTGCCTGTGCTGCTGCCTTCTTTGCTGCGTCTGCTGCAAAAGCTGCCTCAGCGTCTGCCTTCTTCTGTGCTTCCTTAGCTGCGATAGCCTCAGCCTCTGCCTTTGCATCTGCTGCTGCCTCTTCAGCCTCTGCCTTTGCCTTTGCTGCTGCCTCTGCTGCTGCGATCTCAGCCTTAAGCTTGTCATCAGCTGCCTTAGCCTCAGCCTCAGCCTTTGCTATTCTTTCCTCCTCAGCAAGCTTAGCTGCTTCGATCTCAGCCTCAAGCTTTTCCTTAGCTTCCTTAGCTGCTACCTTTTCGGCCTCTTTCTTAGCTTTAGCGGCTGCCTTTGCCTCCTCAGCTTCCTTCTTAGCCTTTTCCTCGGCTTCCTTCTTTTCCTGCTCAGCCTTTATTTCAGCTTCGGTCTTTGTCTTTGCATATACAGGTACTACGCTGGTAACGGTTGTGCTGAGTACCATCATGCCTGTGGCGGCAGCGATGATAGCTCTGTTTAAACTGCTCTTGCTTGTAAGTCTCATAATGACTCCTCCTAACAAAAAAATAAATTAAACAACGACAGTTGTTCATCAAACCAAATGATATCACAACATATTACGGATTTCAACGTTTTTTTACAGTTTTATGCCTGCGAGAAGAGACCCGAGGGAAGTACCTATGCTCTCGCTCTCGGGAAGCTTTACCTCTTCCTCCTCTATCTCGGTGGCCATAACATCCTCAAGAGCCTTCTTGGAAAGGGATATCTTGCCGTCCTTAACGGCGATGACCTTAACCTTGACCTTTTCGCCCTCCTTGAGGACGGCGCCGGGATGCTTGATCCTTGTGTTGCTGATCTGTGATACATGAAGGAGGCCCGAAAGCCCGTTGGAAAGTCTGACAAAGGCTCCGTATGGCTGAAGGCTCTCGACTGTGCCCTCGGTCACAAGACCTACCTCCACGTTGGAAGCCAGCCTTGCCTCCTGCTCCCTTCTCTCCTCGAAAAGGATGTCCTTTGCACTCATCACCAGCTTCTTGTCATTCCTGTCTGCTGTGATGACTCTGACCTCGATGACCTTGCCCACGAATTTCTCAAGTTCTTCCTCTTCCACGTAGGAAAGAGCAAGCTTCGATGCGGGGATAAAGCCTCTTACGCCCTCAAGGTAAGCGACCACGCCGCCCTTAACTGCGGATGCCACCTTAACCTTTGCGTTGCGCTGGCTGCTCTTGTACTCCTCAAGGCGGTCCCAGGCAAGAACTGCGTTGGCTTCCTTCTTTGAAAGAAGGATCCTGCCCTTTCCGTCGTCCTCGCGGATCACCGTAGCGGAGATCTCGTCTCCCACCTTGACTTCGTCCATTGCAGTCACCGTGGGATCGTCGGAGTAATCCTGAGCCCTGATGACACCCTCGGCAAAGTAACGAAGGTCGATGACGATCTCTTCCTCGTTCACGTCGATGACGGTTCCGGTGAGGATGTCGCCTTCGTTGATCTTCCTCATGGACTGATCGATCTGGTCTTTGTAGTCAGCCATTGTTTCCTGTGTTTCCAACTTTGTTACCTCCTGGAGATGTTTTATTGTTTTGGTGTGGGGTTTGTTGAGTGTAGGTCAATATCGCTTTGCGATATTGGTAATCCTGCATCCGGGCCGCTCTGCAAGTAAACTTGCGAGGCGGTCCGTGTGCAGGATGCCAAACGGCTTTGCCGTTTGACCTACACTCATATTGTCACGCAAAAATTAATCACCCAAACACATCCACACCCATAAGTTCTAAACCTTTAAATCATATTTCGGCACGATCACGCAAGCTGCTTCGCCAAAACATCGGCAGCCCCTTCCACAACCTTGGGTATACCCGCAGGGTTCTTTCCTCCTGCCTGGGCCATGTTCGGCCTTCCGCCGCCGCCTCCGCCGACGAGACCGGCCAGCTCCTTGATAAGGTTTCCTGCATGTGCTCCCTTATCCATGGCTCCCTGAGTGGCCATGACAACCAGGCATACCTTGCCGTCATTCTCGGATACAAGTACCACGACTCCGTCACCAAGCTTGTCCTTGATGGAATCGCCCATATCCCTGAGGCTGTTCATATCCAGATCCTTGAAATCTGCCGCCAGGAGCTTGACTCCCTTGACCTCAGTAACCTTATCCATGATCCCGGATGCGGCGTCGTTTGCGGCCGCGCTCTTAAGGGATCTGATCTCGGAGTTAAGTGTCTTTATCAGCTCGTACATGGAGCGGATCTCGTTCACCAGCTTATCCGGTGTGGTCCTTGCAACGGCCGCCGCCTCATGAACGGTCTTCTCCAGATCCTTATAATACTCGGTTACATTATCTCCCGTAATGGCGGTGATCCTGCGGACTCCGGATGCTACGGATCCCTCGGATACGATCTTGAAGCTCCTTATGGCTCCCGTATGTGCCACGTGGGTGCCTCCGCAGAGCTCCTTGGAGAAATCTCCCATGGATACCACTCTTACATTCTCGGCGTACTTCTCTCCGAAGAGTGCCATGGCTCCGGACTTCTTGGCCTCATCCAGAGACATTACCTTTGTCTCGACCGGCAGATCCTCTGCGATCTTTTCGTTTACTATATCCTCAACCTTTTTCAGTTCTTCCCCGTTCATTGCCTGGAAGTGTGAGAAGTCGAATCTGGTGCGCTCTGCATCCTGATAGGATCCGCTCTGCTCTACGTGACTTCCCAGCACATCTCTCAGTGCCTTCTGAAGCAGGTGGGTTGCGGAATGGTTGCGGCATACGGATGCGCGGTTCTTTTCATCTACGGAAAGTGTTGCCGCCGTATCCTTTCTGATCATGCCCTTTGAAACATATCCGAAGTGGCCGATCCTGTTTCCGGTAACCTTTTCGGTTGCGGTAACGGTGAACTCTCCGTCTGCGGTGGTGATCACGCCGATGTCACCGACCTGGCCGCCCATGGTGGCGTAGAAGGGAGTCTTTGCGCAGACTATGCAGCCCTTCTGTCCCTCGGAAATGGCATCGCTTATCTCGGTCTTCTCATCATCGGAAACGGCGATGGCGCTGATCTTATCTTCAACGGTGAGCTTGTCATAGCCCACGAACTCGGAGGTAACGCTCTTGTCATAGTCATCCCAAACGGTGGCGTCGGCTCCCATGTAGTTGGTGGTCTTTCTTGCAGCCCTTGCCTTTTCCTTCTGTTCCTTCATGCAGGCCTTAAAGCCTTCCTCGTCAACGGTGAAGCCCTTCTCCTCCAGGATCTCTGCGGTGAGGTCGATAGGGAATCCGTAGGTATCATAGAGCTTGAAGGCATCGGCGCCGGAAAGCACGGTCTTGCCTTCCTTCTTAAGGCTCTCCTCGTAACCCGTCAGGATGGAAAGTCCGGTATCTATGGTCCTGTTGAACTGCTCCTCCTCCTTGGTGAGGTTGTTTATGATGAAATCTCTCTTTTCGTCAAGCTCGGGATATCCGTCCTTTGAGCCCTCGATAACGGTCTCGGCAAGCTGTGCCAGGAAAAGTCCCTGAATGCCGAGCTTGCGGCCCTGTCTTGCGGCACGTCGGATGATACGGCGGAGCACATAGCCCCTGCCCTCGTTTGAAGGCATGATACCGTCGGATATCATGAAGGTTGCGGAACGCATATGGTCAGTGATGATACGGATGGACACATCGGTGTCGTAATCCTTTTTGTACTCGACTCCGGCTATGCGGCACACGTGTGAACGGAGCGCATAAACGGTGTCAACGTCAAAGATGGAATCCACATCCTGTACAACGGAGGCCAGTCTCTCAAGGCCCATTCCCGTATCGATGTTCTTCTGGTCAAGCTCCGAGTAGTTGCCCTTGCCGTCGTTGTCAAACTGGGTGAAGACGTTGTTCCAGATCTCCATGTAACGGTCGCAGTCACAGCCCACGGTACAGCCTTCCTTGCCGCAGCCGTATTTTTCTCCTCTGTCATAGTAGATCTCGGAGCAGGGGCCGCAGGGACCTGAGCCGTGCTCCCAGAAGTTATCCTCCTTGCCGAAACGGAAGATCCTCTCGGGTGCAATGCCTATCTCTTTGTTCCAGATCTCGAAGGCTTCGTCATCGTCCTGATAAACCGAAGGATAAAGTCTCTCGGGATCCAGTCCTACTCTCTCGGTCAAAAACTCCCACGACCAATGGATGGCCTCTTTTTTGAAATAATCCCCGAAGGAGAAGTTGCCCAGCATCTCAAAGAAGGTGCCGTGACGGGCTGTCTTTCCGACGTTTTCAAGGTCTCCTGTCCTTATACACTTCTGGCAGGTGGTAACCCTGTGTCTGGGGGGCTCTTCCTGGCCCGTAAAATAGGGCTTCAGTGGTGCCATTCCCGAATTGATGAGCAGGAGTGAGTTGTCATTGTGGGGCACAAGGGAAAATGACTTGAGCTTTAAATGCCCCTTCTCCTCCATGAAGTCCAGGAACATCTTTCTGAGTTCGTTTACACCGTAGTTTTGCATTGGGATTTCCTTTCTGTCAATAACTGTCGACAAAGTCTTCTTCTCCGCCTCCGGCGGTTATCTCCTGAGGCGTAGGTTCGCCCGCGTAAAGCGCCTTAAGGGCCACCGGGGTCACCAGGGACGAAATGATGATGAGCATTATGACCGGGGTGAAATAAGTGGCGGACATAAGTCCCATGGCCAGACCTTTTTGTGAAACGATCAGGGCCACCTCACCGCGGGTCATCATACCGACCCCCACCTTAAGACAGTCTTTATTTTTATATCCGAAGAGCTTGGCCGCAAGGGAACAGCCTATGATCTTTGTGACCAGGGCCACGATCACAAAGCCGATACAGAAGGCCATCAGCTCTTTGTTCATGCCGGTTATCTTTGTCTTTATACCTATGGAGGCAAAGAATACCGGACCGAAGAACATGTAAGATGATATGTCCATCTTTTCCGCGATGTATTCGGAGTCGTTTATGGAGCAGAGGATAACCCCCGCCACAAAGGCTCCTGTTATGTCCGCTATGCCGAAATACCGCTCCGCCACATAGGACAGGGCCAGACACAGGGCCAGGGAAAAAATGGGGATACGCCTGGTGTGGGGATACCGGGTGTCCATCCACTTGAACACATGGTAGAGTATGATGCCCACTCCAACGGCGAACACAAAGAACAGTACCGTGTTCATCACCACCGCGTCGGGCTCCACGGAATCCGATACGAAACCGATGACAAAGGTCAGGACTATGATGCCTACGATGTCGTCGATTATGGCCGCGGAAAGGATCAGGGTTCCCACATCTCCTGAGAGATGCCCAAGTTCCTTTAACACCTGGACGGTTATGGACACCGAGGTGGCGGTCATGATACAGCCCATGAAAATGGCCTTGTAAAACTCCATGCTTCCCGGTTCGGCAAAGCCGTAAAAGGAGCTGTACAGCAGGAAACCGCCGTAAAGAGGCACTGCCACACCCACACAGGCTACCAGCAGCGCCCTCGGTCCCGTCTTTATCAGTTTTTTCAGATTGGTTCCCAGTCCCGCCGAGAACATCAGGAGTATGACTCCTATCTCAGCCATCTGGGAAATGAATTCGGTCTGCTGTACGAACCCGAAAAGACAGGGTCCGACAATGATACCGGCTATGATCTCGCCGGCCACCTGGGGGATCCTCAGTTTCTTTGCCACCAGGCCGAAAAGCTTCGCGCTTATAACAATTATCGCAAGTTCTCTAAGTATACTGTAGCTTTCCATGATACAAAAGACGCCTTATCTCTGCGCCATCTCCTTCACTATGTCATCCCAGGTCACGTCCTTCACCGCCATTAATACCATGCAGTGATACAGGAAATCTGCGATCTCATACTTTATCTCTTCGGAGTCGGGGTTCTTCGCCGCGATCACGATCTCGGTGCACTCCTCCCCGACCTTCTTAAGGATCTTGTCGATGCCTTTGTCGAAGAGATAGTTGGTGTAAGAACCCTCCTTGGGATTGTTCTTCCGGTCAATGATGGTACCGTATTCCTTCTCAAAGATCTGAAGAGGATTTGTATCATTGAATTCCTTTTTGAGGATCTCGTTGAAAAAGCAGCTTTTGTTTCCGGTATGGCAGGCTGCTCCAACCTGACGTACCTTTGCCAGTATGGTGTCATAGTCGCAGTCCGCGTAAAGTGCCTTAACGTACTGGTAATGACCGCTGGTGGCCCCCTTTACCCAGAGCTCGTCGCGGCTGCGGCTGTGATAGGTCATGACACCGCTCTCCACCGTGTGGTTGAAAGCTTCCTCGTCCATATACGCCACCATCAGCACCTCAAGGGTCTTGTAATCCTGGACCACAACGGGAACCAGGTCTCCTGGGCCCTTTTTAAGGTCCTCCCACTTCAGGGCCGCCTCATACAGATTGACGTCGATACCAAGGCCCTTGCACTGCCACTTGAGCTTCATGATATTTTCGGGATTTTCGTTTATTGCGCCGCCGCAGATGCCTCCCAGGTCTTCGTGGGCCCTGAGCACTGCCGCCATCCCGTGGAGCTCTTTGTCCCCCAGCACGCACTTTAATGCAACGGGATGCTGGGTGTGAAGAAGAGCTTTGTCGTACATGGTCTGCAAACAGCCGTCTATCTCTTCCTCTTTGAGCAAAAGCAGCTCACAGGTATAGTTCTTTATCAGCACATCGTAGGTTGCTATCTCTTTGGGATTGATGACACATGCGCAGATCTTCTCCCTTCCGAAACGTGTGGCAACTTCTTCCGCCAGATGAGCGTTGCTCTCCTTGGAAAGATTGAGGGCCGCTCTGGAACAGCCTGCATACAGCAGCTTTTTCACATCCTCAAAGCGCCTTACATTGCCTGCTCCGATAAGCGGTATGTCCACCGCCCTGCTGATATCCTTGATGATCTCAAGGGATCTGGTGTGCTCGTCGTCCGTATTGGAGAAATCAAAGATGAGGATCTCATCCGCTCCGAAGTTCGAATAAGAAACCGCCAGCTCTACGGGGTCATCGCTGACCACCGTCATATCCTTTATTCCTTTGACCGCCTTTTCGTTTTTTAGATAAAGGCAGGCCGTTATCGTCTTGTGTTTCATAATGCTCCGATCCTGTTAAATCAGTTAAACCCAAAGGTGCCGTCTAACTACGCAAGGCTGCCCTTGGTTGAAAGCACTCCGTGTACTCTGTCCTCGATCTGGGTAGCCATATCAAGTGCCTTTCCGAAGGCCTTGAACATAGCCTCCGCAATGTGGTGGCCGTTGGAGCCCGAAAGCATTTTGATGTGGATGTTCATACCCGCCGCATAGGACACGGCGTAAAAGAACTCCTTAAGCATCTCGGCTTCCATGGTGCCTATCTTTTCCGTGGGAAGGTCCGCCTCAAAAACCAGGTAGGGCCTGCCGGAAAGATCCACGGCGCAGAGGCAGAGAGCCTCGTCCATGGGAAGGATGAAATGTCCGAAACGGCGGATGCCGCTCTTGTCACCCAGGGCGTCCTTGATGGCCTGGCCCAGCACAATGCCCGCATCCTCAACGGTGTGATGTGCATCCACCTCAAGGTCGCCGCGGCACTTCATGGTCAGGTCGAAGAAGCCGTGCTTTGCAAAGCCCGTGAGCATGTGGTCAAAAAAACCTATGCCCGTGTCTATGTCGATGACACCCTTGCCGTCCACGTCAAAGGTGGCGCTTATATCCGTTTCACCGGTCTGTCTGTATACAGTGGATGTCCTCATGTCAATCATCCTCCTTAAATCTCTGTGCCACGGAAGCCGCGTGGGCATCAAGGCCCTCGGCCCGTGCAAAGCACTCAATATCTTCGTGTAATATGGACAGGGCCTCCTGTGAGAAGGAGATCACGCTGCTCTTTTTAATGAAATCATCAACGGAAAGGGGAGAGAAAAATCTGGCCGTTCCGTTGGTGGGAAGTACGTGGTTGGGACCAGCCATGTAATCGCCCAGGGGCTCGCAGGAATACTCACCCAGGAAAATGGCTCCCGCATTTCTGATAGCGGTCATGGTCTGCCAGGGATCCTTTGTGATGATCTCAAGGTGCTCCGAAGCAATTGCGTTTACCATATCGCAGGCCTGCTCCATATCCTTTGCGATGAGGAGGAAGCCGAAATCCTCAAGGGACTTCTCAATGATTCCTCTGCGGCCTCTCTCATCAAGCATTCCGTCTATGCAGTCCGAAACCCTGCAGGCCAGCTCTTCGCAGGTGGTCACAAGGATTGCCGACGCCATCTCATCGTGCTCTGCCTGGGAAAGAAGATCCGCCGCCACAAAATCGGCCTTTGCGGTCTCATCCGCCAGCACCAGCACCTCGGAAGGGCCTGCCACGGAATCTATGCTCACATCTCCGTACACCGTCTTTTTGGCAAGGGCCACAAAGATGTTTCCGGGTCCCACTATCTTGTCCACCTTGGGAATGCTCTTCGTGCCGTATGCCATTGCCGCAATAGCCTGAGCTCCGCCCACCTTGTAGATGACATCCGCCCCGGCTATGTGTGCCGCCGCAAGGATTGAGGGTGCTATCTTTCCGTCCTTTCCCGGAGGGGTGCAGACGATTATATTGTCGACTCCCGCAACCTTTGCGGGAATGATGTTCATCAGTGTGGATGAGGGATATGCGGCCTTGCCGCCGGGCACGTATACGCCCACTCTCTCGATGGCGGTGATCCGCTGCCCCAGGATGGATCCGTCGGGAGAGGTTGAAAAGATGCTCTGCCTCACCTGTTTTTCGTGGTAATCCCTGATCCTGTCGGCGCTTCTTTGCATAATGCGCTTAAGGTTGGCATCCACCTGCTCAAGGGCCTCCTCTATCTCTTCCGGGGTCACCCGTATGCTGCTTTCGTCAAGTGCGCAGTGATCGAATTTCTCGGTGTAGGAAAGCAGGGCCTCGTCGCCTCTGCTCCTCACATCGGAAACTATATCCGCTACGGTCTTTTCAAAACCCTCTGCGCTTCCGCCTCTGTTCTTTAGAATCTGAAGTACCTGTGCCGTGGTCTCATTATTCAGGAATATCTTTTTCATAACGCCTTCTCAATCTTTCCTTTGCTGGCCACATAGGCCTCGTTGATCACCATCTGCTTTGCATCCATTATGTGATCCTTTATTTCGAGTCCGGGAACCCGGGGTATGAGTTCTATTATACCGCCCTCGCTTCTCTTTTCTTCGGCAAAGGCAATGGCTTCCTTAAGGGAATCCTCCTCGTAGATGAGGATCGCGCCCTTGGTGGTTTCCTCTATGCGTGAATCCTTGGAGTTGAGAGCCTGCATAAAGGTCTCCATACAGAGCACAAAGCCCACCGCAGGAGCATCACAGCCGAACTTCTTGATGAGGGAATCATAACGACCGCCTGTGGTCACCGGCTCACCGGCACCGTCGGCATACGCCTTGAAGATCACCCCTGTATAATATCTGAGCTTTGAATACATGCCAAGGTCAAAGCTTATGTATTTCTGCATGTTGTAGGTTCCAAGGAGATCGTATATCTCCCGGAGCCTCTCTATGGCAGCAAGGCTTTCCTCATTGTCCACCATATCCTTTGCCTTCTCCAGCAGCTCCGGGCTGCCCATGAGGAAGGGAAGATTCGTGATAAGCCTCTTTTTCTCCTCGGGTATATCCAGGTCCCTGAGGATGTCGACTATGGCAAAACAGTTCTTTACGGTTATCTCTTCCGCCAGGGCGTCCATGGTATCATCGTCAAGATCTGCCTCCTTAAGGATACCCATGATGAATCCCGGGTGGCCCAGTGTCAGGCGGAAATCCCTGAGACCGCCGGCAAGGATGCACTTGATATTGGCGGCTATGACCTCCGCATCGGCAGCGCAGGAAGGATCGCCGATGAGCTCTGCTCCTATCTGGTAGCTCTCCTTCATCTTGCCCTGGAGGCCCTCCAGGTTTTTAAAAACATTTCCGCGGTAGGTGAGACGCACGGGAACCTTGGAATCCGCGAAATACTTGGAGTAAACCCTGGCAATACCCGGAGTGAAATCGGGCCTTAAGACCAGAGTATTGTTTTCCTTGTCGACAAACTTGTAGAGCTCTCTCTCCTTGCCGATACCAACCTTTCCGGAAAAGATATCGAAGTATTCAAAGGAGGGAGTGGTGATCCTCATGAATCCGAATCTTTCCAGTTCATCCGAGATCCTGAAAAGGGTCCTGCGGGCCCTGAAATAATCCCTGCCGTATATATCCTTTACTCCTTCGGGAGTGTGAATAAGCTTATTCATCAATGACCCTCTTTAACCTTTCGATGATATCGAGTATACGCTCGCACTGGACATTCATGGACACCTGATTGACCACAAGCCTTGCGGAAAGAGGACGTATCTCCTCAAGAACGCAGAGTCCGTTTTCCCTGAGGGTGGAGCCCGTCTCAACAATATCCACTATCACGTCGGAAAGACCTACTATGGGGGCCAGCTCCACGGAACCGTTTAGCTTCACTATATCCACAGTCTGCCTTTTTACGTTTTCGAAGTACTCCTTTGCAATGGTGGGATACTTGCTGGCAACGCGGATCTTGTCGCGACGCTGCAAAAGCTCCCCCGCCCCCGGAAATCCGCAGACGCACATGCGGCACTTTCCGAAGCCAAGGTCAAGCACCTTGTACAGTGCCCGGCCTTCCTCGAGGATGGTGTCCTCGCCCACCACGCCGATGTCGGCTGCGCCGTACTCTACATAGGTGGGTACATCAGGTCCCTTGGCCAGGAAAAACTTAAGTTTCTTTTCTTCGTTGGTGAAAATAAGCTTGCGCGAGCCTTTGTCCTTCATCTCGTCGCAACTGATGCCGATCTTATCCAGCATCTCCATGGTTTTGTCGGCAAGCCTGCCCTTACCCAGGGCAAAGGTTAAATACCTGTCTTCCATTTACTTCTTATCCTTACTGTAATCTGATTCGCTTCTCGCCACATCGGAGAGGATTCCGGAGAAGTTACCGCAGAGGTACACGCTGCTCACCTTGGTGTCACCGGATTTGATACCTCCCATCGGGATATAGTAATCAAATCTCTTGGGAGTGATGATGTCCTCGTATTCTATATCAGTCTCTCCATCCTCACGATATACATGCTTCTTTCTCTTCCAGCCGCCGGCCTTGAGCTTTATAAGCTTTTTGGTAGGCACGCCGTTTACGTCCACAAAGATCTGTGCGGTAAGTCCCTTAATGTCAAATTTGGTTGAATAGCGGTCTGATTCCCCCTCTTCCTTCACGGTTTTCCAGGTGGTCTTAGTCTTTCCGGAGTAAATGAGGATGCCACTCTTTTCCGAAAGCGCCGGGTTGGAGGCAACCTCAGCCTTTGTGTATATTACGGAATTCCCGGAAATATCTATGGGGTAGATAGCCACGGTGGCCGTTTCTCCGCTGAACTGCGGCTCGTACTCGTACCAGGTCTCACCGTCCTCGCGATACTTCTTCTTTTTATATTTGGGGTTGCAGAGCTTGTTTATCTCTTTTTTCAGTTTCTTGTTGGCGCCAAACATTTCCTTAAGCGTTGCATTCTTTTTATTGTAGTTGAGCTTAAGGACTATCAGTGTGTCATTGGCATTGCCCGATTCTTCTTCATCGTCATCAAATCCATATTCGTCGGTATTGGCGTTAAGATTGCGCTTAACCACCACGTTCTTTATGGAAATGCCGTCGGCCCCTATGGGAAGCGCAACGCCGTTGTAGGAAATAGCCAGGTTTTCAACCCTTATATCCTTTGCCACCTTTGCGCTCTCCTTTGCATTACCACTCTTCCATACGTGCTTTCTGCCGTCAAAGTCAACGTGATCCGTGTAGTCATACCGGAGCACAAGGCTTCCGTCGGTGGAGGAGAGCTCGCAGTGACCCTGAAGGGTTACATCCTCCCACTGGGAATAGATAAATGTATCCCTGTAAACTATGGTGTCATAGTAGAAAAAGTCCTTGTAATCGGGATCGTGATACCAGCCTGTGACCTCATATCTGCCCGGCTCTGCTTTTACCGCCGGTATATCAGGCATGGATACGGTCTGTCCCTCCCAGATCTTTATGGTCTCGTAGGTTTCAAACTCAGGCTTTGCGGCAGTCACATCCTTAGGCTTCATAAAGGTGACATTTACCTGCTCTCTTTCGCCCCACTTCACATATATCACGGTATCCTTAGTGATCTTAGTGTTTGCAAAATCAAATTCCTTTGTATATCCGGGATCCTCAAAGCAGCCCTTGTAGTAGAACTTGCCCTCGGGATCGAAGGGGTAGGCGGGCTCAATTATGGAGCTGCCCTCCAGGACCCTGTAGGATGGCATGGGAACAACTGCAGAGTCAAAGGAAACGGTGTAAAGTATCGGCATCTTTGAGTTGTAATGGATATTGGGGCAGTCAAGCACGGAATGGTTCTCTGTATTGCCCTCGAAGGCCTTTTGGAATTCCGCCTCACTTCCGCCGAAGAACACATCGTCAAA